>JASHXO010000175.1 GCA_030043495.1 Candidatus Rhabdochlamydia sp. | reverse complement strand
TTTGGAATGTTCTGATCGGCGATTTAAGCATTGTTGGACCACGCCCCTACCTCCCACGTGAGGTCGATGCGATCTTTAAAATTTTAGGCAATCGTACCGAAAAGATCTTTTCCGTTCGTCCTGGCCTCACGGGTATCTGGCAAACTGCAGGCCGTAGCCATCTCACTTTTGAAGAAAGAGTCAAGATCGAAGTCAATTACGCTGAACAGTGCTCTTTTTTATTCGATCTTCGCCTAATTGCTAAAACTATTCCAATTCTATTTTTCCCCAAAGGAGCTTTTTAAAAGTCTATCTAAAAAATGCGTCAAGTCCCTTTAATTTTTTCTTTTTCGCTCGCTCTGTTTTTCGCTACTTGCGGCACCGTTTTTTTGCCCAGAGTGCACCTCTTCGCCTTCTCTCCTTTTTTGGCCCTTCTCTATAACAATACCAGCTTTATCAAATCACTTTGGATGGCTTCGCTTTGCGGTCTAATCATCGACTTATTGAGCTCTGAATTCCGTTTTGGAGTTCACGCTCTCAATTACTGTTTAACGACGTTGCTGTTGTACAAACAAAAAAAACATTTTATCGAGGACAAAGCATTAGCGCTTTCTCTGTTCACTGTCATCATTAGTATCGTCTCTACACCCTTGCAGTTCTTTCTGATCTCCACTTTTGGTCGAGCGCTTCCCCTTTCTGGAAAATTAATCCTCACTGATTTGATGATCATGCCTGTGGCTGATGCTGTTTATGCCTTTCTTTGGTTTACTTGCCCGCTGAAGCTTTACGCCCACATAAAAAAGATCGGTTGGAAGGCATTTTATTTCAAACTTCTTAGCTATTTTCGCTTTCTTCCCAAGAAAGATGAAGCAAGCTCTTAGAGTGTGTTTACAAATTACTATTTCGAAACACATACTTAAATAAAGTAGGGCAAGAAACGGCGTTAGAAGATGTGAAAAAAGTCGCAAAAATCGAACTTCGAAATCAAGCCTGTCCAGAAGTTTCCTTGAATGCTGCTTGAATTTCCGCTAGACTGCAGAAAAAAGATAAAATATGCCTACGCCATTACCCTCAGAAATGACGTTTGTTGCCATCCAAGCTGCATTGAGCGCAGGAGCTTTGTTGCGTAAAGGGTTTGATACTGTTTTTGAAATTCAATTAAAAGAGGGAAAACAGAACATTGTTACCGAATACGATAAAGCATCTGAAAAAAGTATTATTTCCAGTATTTTTCAGCATTTCCCCAATCATGCGATTTTAGCAGAGGAAGGTGGCGATATTCATAAAGGAAAAAGTTCAATTACCTGGATTATCGATCCATTGGACGGAACTGTTAATTTTGCAAGAAATATCCCGGTATTCAGCATCAGCATCGCTGCTGCGATCGATCATCAAATCGTCAGCGGCGTCGTCTATCAACCGATCACTCAAGAATTGTTCATCGCAGAAAAAGGTAAAGGGGCATACCTCAATGGGAAGGGAATTTGCGTGTCTAAAACAAATGAATTTGAAAGCGCCTTGATGGCGACAGGTTTTCCCTACAACGTTGACGAAAATCCTCTCTGTTGCATAGACCGATTTGTCAAGATACAAACTAAAGGCATCCCCGTTCGCCGGTTGGGTTCTGCTGCGATCGATCTTTGTTATGTTGCCGCCGGAAGATTCGATGCGTTCTGGGAGGTTGGCCTCAATCCCTGGGACATGGCTGCCGGCAAATTGTTGATTGAAGAAGCAGGCGGCAAGGTGAGCCATTGGGATGGCTCCTCCCACAAAATATTTTGCTATGATACACTGCTTGCCAGTAATGGGACATTACATCAAAAAATGATCGAACACTTGAAGTAGCGCACACTCGGAGGATTGAATGTCCATGCTAATCGATGGAACAGCGATTGCAAAAAAAATCCAAGATCAAGTCGCACATGCCATTGCTCATTTGAAGCACCGCAAACCCGGCCTTGCTTTTATCCTTGTCGGTGAAAATCCAGCTTCGCAAACTTATATCCGTATGAAGAAAAGGCGATGCGAAGAGGTAGGAATCGTCTCGTTTGACAGCATCTTGCCGGATTCAGCAACCGAAGGACAACTCTTAAAAGAGATCGAGAAATTCAATAGTGACCCGGCAGTCGATGGCATTCTTGTTCAGTTGCCGCTCCCTTGGCATATCAATACTATGACAATCATGAGCTCTGTCGATCCAAAAAAAGATGTCGATGGGTTTCATCCGATCAATGTGGGCAAAATGCTCCTCGGAGAAACTAGCGGTTTTCTCCCCTGCACCCCGCATGGGATCCAAGTTTTGCTCACTCACGCTCAAATTCCAATACTCGGCAAGCATGTCGTCATCGTGGGCAGAAGCAATATCGTGGGAAAACCTCTGGCTGCGATTTTGATGCAAAAGTCGCCCCATAGCAATGCCACTGTTACCGTGACCCACAGTCTCACAGAGAATTTACCTGAAATATGCCGTTCGGCCGATATTTTGGTCGCAGCGATGGGAAAACCCCACTTCATTCAAAGCGACATGGTCAAAAAAGGAGCTGTCGTAGTCGACGTTGGCATTAATCGAGTTTCCGAAAAGGGAAAAGAAATGATTGTAGGCGACGTCGATTTTGAGTTCGTGGCTCCTCTCTGTTCGCATATCACCCCAGTCCCAGGAGGCGTAGGTCCAATGACGATAGCCATCCTTCTTGCCAATACTCTTTTGAGTTACCAACGTCGCATGAACCCAGACCTTAAGGCCTAGTGCTCTGTAAACTTAATTTTTGCAGTTTGGGCTAACGTGAAAGCTCCCGCGGTTAAGTGATCGTAAAGCGCGCTGTATTAATTCAATACAGCTAGCTTTACGATCGTTTAACCCCGGGGCTTTGACGTAGCCGAAACCGCAAAAATTAAGTTTACAGAGCACTAGGATTAAGTTGGAGGTTCGTTCTCGGCCCAACATTGTTTTGAAAAACCCGGCCCTTAAGGGCCAGATTTCCGCTGGAGGACGGACGAAACAACACCTAAACAATTAAAAAAAATTTAACAATTCAAATTCAGAGAACGTCTCTCTTAGAGTGTGTTTGTGAAAATCGAAAATCTTTTGTAAATCAACATCTTGCACATTTTCACAAACACACTCTTAGTCAATCTCATTCAGTATTGTGTGGATAATTTTTTATTTCTATTAAATTGATATAATTCTCTTTTATGCTAAATAAAATTTAAGCTCACTCATCGAATATATCTTTTTAAGAGGGGAAGAGGTACCCTAGTTCTTATGAAACGTACGATTTTTTTCGACCTAGGCAATGTCCTGATCTTCTTTAGTCATCAAAAGATGTGCGAGCAGGTTGCAGCTTATTGTGGCCTAGACCTCGAGCTTGTCAAGTCGCTGATGCACCAATACGGCGATCCATATGAACGAGGCGATGTCACTAATCAAATGATCTTTGACAAATTTTGCCAGCTGTCACAAAAACATCTTGACTACGAGACCCTTATGAATGCGATTGGAGATATTTTTGAACCCAATGATCCCGTCATTTCGATCGCGTTTAAACTCAAAAAAGATGGCCACCGTCTATTTCTTTTATCGAATACCTGCGATGCCCATTTCACTTTTGCTTCCTCTCGATTCCCTTTCTTAAAATCGTTTGATGGATATGTCCTGTCTTACGAAGTCGGCGCCCGTAAACCTGAGAAAAAAATTTACGAAAAAGCCTTAAGGATTGCAGGATGTCGAAAAGATGAATGTTTTTATACTGACGATGTCCTCTCTTACATCGAAACAGCTCGCTCTCTCGATATCGATGCGGAACAATACAAGACGCCTCATGATCTTATGCACCAACTCAATCTCAGAAAAATTTTATAAAAATTAATGCCAAAAAAGAAACCTCCTGCACCACAGACCAAAAAAGCGGCTAAAATCGCAAAACCTCCCAAGAAAAAAGTTAAGAAGAAAGCCAAAAAAATTTCTGCGGGCACACCAGCTCCTAGTTCTGTAAGGGAACCTGTTCCTCCTTCAGTCTTGACCAAACACCCCTCTAAACCGAAACTTAAGGTCAAAGAAATCTCCCAACCGAAGGAATCGCCGAAACAAAAGCGCCTCATGGACAACTTATCCAAATCCATTTTACAGTTCATGGCAGGAAAGCGTTACCGTCCCATGAAA
>JASHXO010000174.1 GCA_030043495.1 Candidatus Rhabdochlamydia sp. | reverse complement strand
TACGTCTCTTTTCTGCCGTCTAACGTTTGCGACTGGGTCGCTCATTATCGCGTCCTAGTGCTCTGAGCTTGAACCCCAGGGCGCAGGAATGCCCCATGCATGAGACATGGGGTAGGGTGGCATTTTCAATTAGGAAATGATACAATCTGTGTTCGAAGCACTACCGCTATCTGCGATAAGAGCTGTGACTACGGATGTTGAATCTGGGTAAACCCAAGGTTGATAGGAATCATTTTGTGGGATTGCTTCTTCGTAGTATTCAGATGAATTATTTTTGACAGCTTCGGATCGTTGAATAGTTTTTTCGAACTTCTCCTGATCATCAAATGTTTTCGGAACTTCATGAATTGCATTCATACAATACCCTTGTTGGCTTTGAGGATCAATAGATTCAGTAGTGCCATTATATGTGTTACCGATTAATTCTCTTAGGCGCTGACAAAGGTCATTGTAGTGCCAATATGCCTGATATGCTTTTCCTTTATTAGAACTGATTGCCTCCCATTTCGATTCTGCGCTTTGATTAATTGCATTAAATTTATCCAGAAATTTACTTTTAGCATTTTCTCCATCTAACATCTGATATTCCTTCCAAGCTTGATCAATTGCTCCATTAAATCCATTAGATCCTCTTAAATGTCCGATAACGACATTATTTCTTTCAAATTGGGCATTGTAGGGTTTCAATTCATCATTCACTCTTTTGAAATAGATCTTAAACTGTTGCTCAGGAGAGAAACTGCATAGTTGCTTAGGCAATGTTTTCACATTGGGAAAACAGTTTTGAAGTTGGATTTCCCAAATGATGTCTGCTTTAGTCGCTAAATAGCAACATTTGCTGACTTTAGAAAAGTGAGCTAAGTCTTTAGGACTGAGATAGACAAAAACCCTGTTGAAAGCATCTTGAGATGAACGAAAAAACGCTCCTGAATTGCTAAACGTTGCGACTAACTGACAATTTTGCATGTACACTTTTCTACAATCTTCCAATAGGTCTTGATTATCGAAAGGCATGTAAGGCTTGATTACTAGGGATCTATAAGGATTAGACCAACGTGGAAGATCAAATTTCCCTTCGGAGTAAGAATCAACATCCCCAAATCGGACACCAAAATGATTTTGTAAGGAAGGGATAAACGATGCTGTAGTTGCCATAAGAAAATATTCTCCTAAAATTAATTATAAGACAAAACGTTAAAAAATGTTTTGCGCAAATAACTTTAGTTTATTATTGTGTTTATGTCAATTCGGTGTATGATTACGTTAAATTGAAGTCAACTTATTCGTATGACAATTGAAAATTATTTTCTAAAATTAGATCGTGCTTTAATATGCAATATTTTTGTTAAATCAGGAAATATTTCTAAAATTTCAAAAGTTTGCAAATTATTTAATGACATCGGGAAAGTTGAAGCTGAGTTATTGTATAAAATACTTGCAAAAGAATTTAATGAAAATTGTGTATGGCAAGCTTTAAAAACACTACAGCTAGAAAAAAAATCCTACCCTGTCAAAATCGATGGTTTGTTTTGCGCTGCAATTCGAAATTCAAGCTTAGAAACTCACTTGAAAGTGATCAATTACGATGTCAATGCATTAAAGCAGTATATGGAACCTCTAATGCGTGCAGAAAGTCTTGGCAAACTATGGGCAGCAACTCTTAAAAGTGCACATCCACAGTTAAAAGATTTGATGATAAAAGTGCCATTTGGTCAAACACCTTTGGACAATGCTGAACTCGTTCGTCAATTTTTTAAAGACAATCTCTTTGAAATTCAAAAGATCACCGTTCTTAATTTAAGTGAACAAAATTTGAAATTTCTGCCCCTAGAAATCGCTTTTTTTTCGCGGTTGAGTAAGCTGGATATTTCTCATAATTCTCTCACGGAGTTACCAGAAGAAATTGGCCATCTTAAAGAACTTGTCGAGCTTCGAACCAGCAATAACTTACTACAGTCTTTGCCAAGAGCGATTGGCCATTTAAAATGTTTAAAAAATTTTCAATGTTCTTCGAACCAACTTTCAACTTTGCCCAATGAAATTTGCGAAATGAAAGAGCTTAAAACTCTCAATCTATCCAAAAATCGCATCCGTTGTTTGCCAGAAAAAATTGACAATCTCCAATCTTTAAATTACCTCTTCCTAGAGAGTAATGAGCTTTCTTCATTGCCTTCAGCTTTAGGGGCAATCTCTTACCTTATTGGACTTTATCTTTTTGATAATCAGATTTCTATGCTACCAGATTCTCTTTGTAAGCTGCAAAATTTAAAATATCTGTCTATTCAAAATAATGCTTTAAAATCTTTGCCAGAGAACATTGGAGAGATCTTATCTCTTCAATCTCTATTTGTTGACGGGAATATGCTCGACGAGCTCCCGCAAAGCATTTGTAATCTTAAAACATTGAAGTTTCTTTCAATTTCATGTAATAGATTATCAAGATTACTGGAAGGCATGGAGCAGTTGAAAAAACTCACTTTCTTTGATTACGCGAATAACCCTTTTTCAAAATTTCCTGAAGGGATTCAAACCCTTCCTTTTTACTCTTTGAATCCTGATTTTTCTCCTAGATTAAACAATGGAGTCGAACAATTTTCTTTAAATGCTGCACTATCAGATTTACAATTTGCTAGTATTTATTGGCATTTAGGACCAAAAAAATGGAAAGAAGGAATTGATGGTAAGCATCATGTCTATGGACCCGAAGTCTATGATTTAGGCCTGCATGGGAAATATGCTGAACCTGGTTTTTTAAGCGGTATCAAGCATGCCTTCCAATTTTTAGGCTCTCATCCCAATCACAAGATCGATACTGAATTTTATTTAGCCTTGCATAAAGCTGCATGTGGACATTTTAAGGGAAAAGAAACAAATACATTGATGGGACAAGAAAAAGTGGGAGTATTTCGAGGTTCAGACGACATCATCACAGCCACATTTTCCGAACCTGATTATTTCATGACGCAAAATGCGATCAATGAGTTTAATGATTTGAATGGTGAACTGACATTAAATTTTGGCTCATCTTTCCGCATTGGAGATCTAATTCTCAAATCTAATGTGCCTAGGAGTGTTTCCATTTATTATCAACCTCTCTCGAAAGAACGAATAGCAATCATTTTTAACTATTTCCTTACGGAGTTTTATTATGATATTGGGCATTCCCAAGGGGATGAATCCAAAATCAAGGCAATCGCAAAGTTCATTCAAAGACTTGAATGGCTGCATCCTGTTCGTGATGGATGTGGCAGAACGGATACTGCACTTTTAAATTATTTATTAACGAGCTATAGTTTTAACCCAGTCATTCTTGCGCATCCCTATATTTCAAGCTGCAAAAGTTTAAGCGAGTTGGTGCCTCTATTAAAAGCAGGAATGCAAGAGTGGCAAAAAGAAGAGGTTTCCGAAGAATGATCGAGGAAGTCAAATGACAACAAAGCGCCAGGGAAGCGCGGCATCTTGTCCTGCATAATCGATGCCAATGCGCGGCGTAACTTTAAGCTGCGAAGGATCAAGTTTAAAAGCGATGTCCTCGATCCATAAAGTTGGTCCTTGGAAAGAGTGACCATTGTGATTGCGTGTAATTCCTAAAGCCTGACAGACAGAACCGGGACCGTTTGTCAAGGTGCGGTCAAAACGAATTTTTTTCCTTCTTTGCAATATTGTTTCAAGGCCATGCGTCGGAGCAATTGCCCGAATGAGGACCGCGTGCGGGGTGCCAGAAGGAGCGGTAACAACATTGAGCATATTGTGCATTCCATAACATAGATAGACATACACAATGCCTCCATTGCGAAACATCACTTCTGTGCGCGGGGTGCACCGGTTGTTAAAAGCGTGGCATGCTCGGTCTTCCGGACCTTGGTAGGCTTCAGTTTCGGTGATGATTCCACCGGTGAGGACTTCTCCAATCGTGGAATAAAGAGCTTTTCCTATCAGCTCTCTGGCAATCTGGACGACATCGTTTCTCCGATAGAAGCTCTCTGGAAGGATCTTTTTCTCGTGATTTGGGAACACATTACCTTCTTTTCGGCCTAAAGAATGGAACTCTTATCCGGCCTGAAAAATCGGTGCTCAACATCCAGCTGCTTTCGAGCAAGATGAGATCGACACGGGCGAGGTGGACTTTGAGCTGTTCGCCAAGTTTATGGATTTTTCCAGAGCTTCTTCCAAAGAGAAGATTTCGCTTTTCGTCGAAAACAAAGTAATCGTTTTCCAATTCAGAGATATGAAGAAATCCTTCAAACATCAAATCCTGAAGCTCAAAAAAGAGCCCAAAGGGCTTGATTTTGGTCACGATTGCTTTGTATTCCCGATGAGGGTCTTCATCAAAGTACTTTTGCAACAAACGCAATTTTTTAAGAGTTTTCACACTCATCTCAGCACGGAAACTTACCCTTTCCTGTTCAGAACAATGTTGGGCAATTTTCTCAAGATTAATGTCCTCGGGCTCCTCGCCAAATAAAAGCCGCTCGATAATGAGATCGCTATAACGCCGGATCGGGCTGGTGAAATGACAATAATGCTCAAGGGCAAGTCCAAAATGGCCGACATTTTCGGGGGAGTATTGAGCGAGCCGCATACTGCGGATAAAAGCCACGGACAGTTGTTGGAAGAACGGGGTTTTTTTGGCTTCTTCAAAAAGCGCTTGCAGATCGCTAGGGGAGGGTTTTGATGGCACTTTAAATCCTAAAGTGCGCGCAAATTGGAGAAAATCTTCGAAATTCTCCTCCTGAGGCACTTCATGAATACGATAAATTAGGCGTTTGCCGCGTCGATTCAATTCCATTGCTACTGCTTCATTGGCCTTCAACATGAACTCTTCAACAAGTTGATGAGTGATATCGTATTCAATTTTTTTAGTTCCTTGGGGCTGTCCTTTTTCATCCATCACGATGACAATTTCCGGCAATGCAAAATCGATGCTGCCCCGTTCATATCTTTTTTTCTTGAGCAAATGGCAAAGGTCGACCATGAGTTTAAGAGTTTTGGCATGGGGACTTTTGTTCTTGCCATCGAGGACATCTTTGGCCTCAAAGTAAGTGAATCTTTTTTTGCTCTTGATATAAGATCTGACGACTTCTTGCTTTAAAAGTGTTCCATTCTTATCGAAATCCATCAAGACGGAGACAGTGAGCCTGATTTCATCAGGCTTTAAACTACACAGCTCATTGGAAAGCTCTTCTGGCAGCATGGGAATACAAGTGCCGGGGAGATAAGTGGAGTTTGCTCGTTGAACAGCTTCTTTGTCAAGCGGGCTATCGGATGGGACATAATGCGCAACATCAGCGATATGAACGCCTAGGCGGTAATTGCCTTTACGATCTCTTTTCAATGTTAATGCATCATCGAAATCTTTTGCTGTGTCGGGATCGATTGTAAAACATTCTTCTTTGGATAGATTGACGCGCTTTTTTAATTCTTTTGCCGAGACCTTTTTGCCATAGGCTTTTGCTTGATCGACAACATTTTTTGGAAAAACGGAGCGCAGGTCAAATTCTTCTACAGCGGCTGAAACATCGAAAGAGGGATCATCGATATTGCCAATTACATAGGAGAGCTCGCATGTCGTCGGTTCCTTTTCCGTTCCCCATTCGAGCACATTGAGAATGACCCGATCGCCGATTTTCAGTAAATTTTCCGCTTTAGCAAAGACAATGACAGGCTTGGAAATGCCCAAGACGGGAACGTAGGCCATGATGTCTCCATTCGCATTCACTTGACGGACGGTTCCTGCAAGATGCTTACGCGCGCGCTTAAGGACCGAAACGATACGTCCTTCGGGACCTTTGTCGGAGATGGTTTCTAAATTAAGCACAACCTCGACATGATCTCCATCTACCGCATTATCGGTGAGGTGCTTTGGAATAAAAATGTCTTGGGGGCACTCGCTGGGATTGTCTGGGATGACAAACCCAAATCCTTTCGCATGCATGCGAAGGATACCGCTGATCGCCTCTTCTTTTTCTTTTTCGATGGCAAGCCTGTTCTTGTCGACCTGGATTTCATCATCTTGGATGAGCCTAGTAATGATTTTAGAACAAGAGTC
>JASHXO010000173.1 GCA_030043495.1 Candidatus Rhabdochlamydia sp. | reverse complement strand
TGCACAAAAAAGATATAGGAGAAATCCACTACGCCCGTATTTGCAAAGTTGATTTACGAAGGGGTCTATCAGCTAAATCTCCTAAAGATGTTGTCAGAGAAAAACCAGAGTGTGTGATTAAATTCTAATTAATTTAATCAACAAAAACATGTTTAAATAAAATTCTCCATTAAATATATTGGGTTTAAAAGGTTTTTATTTCAAAGAGGGATAAATGATCGAAATTCATCCAGTAATCTATCCAATATTTGCATTGCTTGCAGGCATTTTAATTCTCATCTTTCCAACAATTCTCAATTATGTCGTTGCCATTTATCTGATTATTATCGGGATATTGGGAATCATTGGGGGAAAAGTCTTATAATGAGGTCACAATGCCATTGATCAAAGGGAAAAAAAGTATGACGCGGGAAGGGATTTCAGAAAATATCCGCCGTGAGATCCGCACTGGAAAAGATCCAAGACAAGCTGTAGCAATTGCTTTAAGCCAAGCCAGAAAAGCTGGCGCCAAAATCCCCAAAAAGAGTTCGAGAAAAGTCAAGTGAAGGACTTTGAAACTTTATAGCCCCATGTGAACCCAGGTGTTTCCGAGAGAAGTAGATAACTATGGAATTGACGAGGAGATTCTTAGAGAAGAAGGGCAAGCTTAAAATACTTGCCCCCCAAGAGAATTACTTTTTCTTCTTTTTGCATTTTTCGAGAACAGGAGGAATCGATGTTGTGTCATCGTCAGTTGTATCTCCCTGTTCAATCATC
Source organism: Candidatus Rhabdochlamydia sp. (assembly GCA_030043495.1). GTDB lineage: Bacteria > Chlamydiota > Chlamydiia > Chlamydiales > Rhabdochlamydiaceae > CAJCIW01. Next base: position 2,145 of record JASHXO010000173.1, on the reverse strand, counting down.
GTGTTGTATTTTTCTGGAATTTCAGTTTCACCTTGAGCTGCAAAACCTAAACACATACATGATGCGAAAGCAACTACTGTAGAAATGATCATTTTTTTCATAAAAAACCTCTCCTTTTGTTAGGTTGGTGAATAAAGATTAAATTTTTGCATTTCAAGCCATTTTTGGCAATTTTTTATTCAGTCTTTTTATTTTGTTTTTTCAAAATTTCAAAAACCATTTTACACAAGTCTTGCCCGCCGCAGAGAATAACGCCTTTTTTGAGCTTTTTCCCTTCATCTCGATAATCGGTAGAATCGCCCTCTAAATCGGAAATAAGCCGCCGGCCTCGCGTAAGATCACTTCCCCAGAACAATTCCCAAACTCCTCCGCGTTTGCCTTTGGAGACATAAAGATTGCACTTTCCTTCCAAGAATGCAGCAAATCCTCCAACCTGCGCTATTGAGGGTAAAGAAGCGCTCAGAGGTCAATATTGGTGTGATCGGCTTTTGAAAAAGCTCTTGGTAAAATGATGCTGTTTCATCTTTTGTCGAGGCTAAGCGGACCCGATCCAAAATAGGCAATGATGAGGGCGGCTCCCAACATGGCAAGATTCTTGAGGAACATCACCTGCTGAAGACCAGCCCGCATAGGATCGTCTATTCCCCAAAACTTGTGAATCAACAAAGTGACCGGAACCAGAAAGATCACAATGAGCCAAGCTCCACAACGCGCCCTATAGCCCAAGAGGATGCTTAAACCGCCGAGAAGAATGAGAATTCCTGCTAAAGGAACAAGAATTGAAGCCATGGGGATTCCACGGCTTGTTGCAAAATCAATCGATTGGCGAGAAAAATGTCCTATCGATGATAGGATAAAAATTATTGAATAAAAGATTCTTCCTAAAAGAAGAATATACTTCATTTTTTTCTCCTTAAATACGTTCGTATTTATTTTTCTGTCTCTAATATCTTGTTTGTAACTGACTTGAGAAAAATGTTAAATAAATTTTTTAAACATGTTAGATTTAAAGATAAGAAGAGGGAACAATCGTTTCCCTAGAACTTAAGGAAAGGGGTTATGAAAAAGGCGATGAAAATTGGAATCATTGGATCAGGCCGTATCGGGGGCCATCTGGCGGCTGAATGGGCAAAAGCTGGTTATGAAGTGATGATCAGCTCACGGCATCCCAATCAGCTTAAAGGTCTTGCGAAAAAAATCGGGCCAAAGGTCAAAGTGGGAACGCCCGAAGAAGCGGCGAAATTTGGCGAGATTATTTTGTTGTCGATACCCTTCGGCGAAATCCCAAATTTAGGCAGAGAAATCCTAAATGCACTTAAAGGGAAGATTGTCATGGATACCTGCAATCCCTACATTGAACGGGACAAAGAAATTGGCGTTGAAGCGCTAAATTCACCCTCTGGTTCAGGAGTTTGGACTGCTAAACATCTTCCCGGGGCCAAAGTGGTCAAGGCATTCAATACCATTTATGCCGAGGAATTGGAATCAGAAGCACATCGTGAAGGCGATCCGATTGGCGTCCCACTGGCTTCAGATCATAAGGATGCCCTTGAGACTGTCTCTATATTGGTCATCGATGCCGGCTGCGGTCCCTATATCGTCGGGGAATTGCATAGGGCCAAAGAGTTCGATAATGGAACAGAAGCGTATGGATCTGGCGCATCGACCAATGAATTGAAAAAAATATTCGGACCAAAGAGAAAAGCTGCTTAAATTAACTTATGGAGGATTTGGGCATTCCGAATCCTCCAATAAGATTCTAAATTCCTCAACAATCCGTCCGCTGATGAGATGTTCTTGGAGGATGCGCTCTAAGACTGCCGGCGTGCAAGAATGGTACCAGATACTGTCGGGATAAACGACGGTAATCGGCCCATTCACATAGACTCGCAAGCATTTGGCGGTCGTTTGGTCGCAGCATAGGAAGATATGCCGTCCAGGCTGTCCAATTTTGAGTTTTTGGGCGGCTATTTGTAATTTTTCTAACTCCATGGGATGAGATACTAGTGCTCTGTAAACTTAATTTTTGCATTTTTTTGTGATGAGAGTTATAGTTTCAGTTTTTGATAAACTTTTAGTCAGGAACTGTTATGGCAAAACCACAAAAATACAGAGTCGTTCTTTCAGAAAAAGACAGATCTCAAT
>JASHXO010000172.1 GCA_030043495.1 Candidatus Rhabdochlamydia sp. | reverse complement strand
TGCACAAAAAATATATAGTGAGTTGCACAGCTATTTTAATATTAAACTCGCTGGTTCTTTAGCTTCGGCAATAAATATTGCTGCAAGCGATGCGAGAGAGGGGGATTGCATTCTTCTTTCTCCAGGGTGTTCGAGTTATGACATGTTCCGCAACTATGTGCATCGTGGGGAAGAGTTTCAGCGCCATGTATATTCTATAAAATAAGGAGAGGATCATGAGCCGAAGAGATACCATTATCGTCGCAGTCCTGATCAATGCAGGTCTGCTCATTGTGCTATTTGCTAGCGCACTTAAGTCGAACTCTCCCAGAGAAGAGTTTGTCGCAAATCCAGTGCCTGTTGTTCAGGAATCTCTGGATCCCATTTTTAAAAAAGAAGCAGCGCCTGTGACAGGTGATGAAATCGATCTCGCCCTCAATCAATTTGCACAAAATTCGATGGCGGCCGCCCCTGTAGCGCAGGCTTCTGCAACCGCTCCTTTACAACCAGCGGATCCTTTGCAAACTTCTACTCCAGTAGCTCTCAATTTTGCCGATGATCTCAAAATTGCAATTCCAGAAACCCCTAGCGCATCCCAAATGCAAACGCCTGCTGCGCAGACCTTAATAGCGCCAATTGCCCCTTCCAATAAACCCGTCCCTGAATTTACAGAGATTAAAGTAAAAAAAGGCGATGTCCTGGAAAAAATCGCTCGCCACCATCACACGACTGTTGCCGAAATCATGAAGGCCAATAAATTGACAAGTAGCAATCTCCGTATTGGCCAAGTTTTGAAAATTCCCAATAAATCGATCAAAAAAGCAGAACCTTCCACAATCGTATTTTCACCACAGACTTCTCCGTCCTCCAGTCCTTCTAATGAAGGAGCTAAATATTACACCGTGAAAAAAGGAGATAATCCTTGGACCATTGCTGTAAAGAACCATCTCAAAGTGGAAGATTTGCTTAAGCTGAATAACATGACTGAAGAACAAGCTCGTCGGCTCAAGCCAGGCGATCAGCTTCGCATTCAATAATTTTTGCTAATTTTTTTTTAATGAATCGCTACGCGCTCAGCCTGTTGATCATTATCGTCCTTTTGTTTTCGTTTGGACTGATCATGATCTTTAATACGACCTCAGCAGAGGTTCTCGATCGTTTTTTAGATCGAAACACCCATCATGCTTTGATCAAACAGTTTTTGTATGCGCTTGTCGGCGGGATTGGTGCGATAGGAATCTGGTTTATCGGTTATCAGAATTTGATTAAATTAAGTGGACCGTTGTTAATTGCGGCCACTCTACTGCTGATCCTTGTTTTTTTGCCTGGCATTGGACAGCAGATCAATGGTGCTCACCGCTGGATCAATGTCTTCAGTAATTCCTTTCAACCCTCCGAGTTTGTTAAGTTTTTAATCCCTTTGAACTTCATCCATATTGTTACATTGCAGAATGAATCTCTTGATCTGCGCGCTTTTTTAATTTTGCTTTCCAAGCTTTCGGTACCAATTGGCTTAATTTTAATTGAGCCAGATAATGGGACTGTCGCAATCATTTTTGCAGCGCTCGTCATTCTATTTGTTTTATTCCGAATCAAGTGGATCTATTGGGCACTACCGCTTTGCATTCTTTGCACTTGCGGCGTCATTGTCGCTTCTCAGATGCATCATGTCTCCGATCGAATCAAAGTTTATTTGAACCCTGAATATGATCTCAAAGGAAAGGGACATCAGCCTTATCAAGCTAAAATTGCTGCAGGATCTGGCAAATTGATAGGCAAAGGTTTGGGAGAGAGCCTCCAAAAACTCGAATATCTTCCCGAAGCTCGCAGCGACTATATCGCTGCAATCTTCGCAGAAGAAACCGGTTTTATTGGCATGGTGGGATTGATCTTGTCCTACATGGGAATTGGTTTTTGCGGATTCTCAATTGCCCAGCGTGCCAAAGAAAGAGAAGGATTTTATACAGCTGCTATTTTTACTTTTTTGATCTGTTTTCAAGCTTTTTTAAATTTAGGCGTCGTTTCCGGACTTTTGCCCAGCAAAGGAACTAATCTTCCTTTTTTTAGCCAAGGAGGTTCGTCATTGCTGGCAAATATCATGGCATTGTGCGTCATACTAAACATTGCAAAGCTTTCCGATAGGGGACAACAAAATGCCCAATCGAACGTATAAAGTTATCTTTGCCGCTGGCGGGACAGGTGGACATCTTTTCCCGGCGCAAGGGCTGGCAGAACAAATACAAAAGAATAAGCCTGAAATTGAATTGCTGTTTGCTGGGGCAAAACTGTCCGACAATGTCCATTTTGATAAAACGAAGTTTTCGTTTTACGATATCACTAGCATGACACCTTTCAGTGGAAATATTTTCAAAGCATTTAAATCGATAGGTTTGCTCCTCCTGGGCATTTTTGAAAGCTTATCTTTGCTCTCAGAGAAAAAACCGGACCTTGTTATTGGGTTTGGAAGTTTTCACGCGTTCCCTGTTCTTTGTGCCGCGGCCATCAAAAAAATTCCGTTCATTCTTTTTGAATCCAATTCCATTCCTGGAAAAGTCATTAAACTATTTTCTAAAAAAGCAATTGTTACCGCAATTTATTTCGAAGAAGCCAAACATTATTTGAAAGGGAAGACAGTCGAAGTAGAAATCCCGATCAAAAGCTTTCAGTCTCGAAGTTTGGTCCCGCAGGAAGATGCCCGTCATCTTTTGGGCCTTGATCCAAAACTTCCCACTCTGCTTGTCTTTGGAGGTTCTCAGGGAGCAAAACAAATCAACAAATATCTCATCGAACTTTTGCCAATCCTAAAGAGAGAAACACCTTTTCAGTTGATTCATCTTACCGGAAGTGAAGAGATCGCCAGCGACGTCCGCATTATTTGCGCAGCTTTAAAGATTCCTTGTTATGTTAAGAAATTTGAGACACGGATGGATCTTGTTTGGAATAGTGCTGATATTGCATTATGCCGCAGTGGAGCGATGACCCTTTCAGAAATTTTCTATTACGGAGTTCCAGCTATTCTCATTCCTTATCCGTTTGCAGCTGATCAGCATCAATTGAAGAATGCACAGTTTTTGCAAGAAGTCGGCGGGGCTGTCCATTTTCCTGAAAATTCAATTTCTGCTGCGCTGCTTTCTGAAAAAATTCTTCGTCTTATTCCCTTGGATTCTCCGGAAAGGCTTAAGATGAAAAACGCGATCAAAGCTTTTAAAAGTCAGCAGAAAAAAGAAGATTTGGGTAGTTTGATCATTAAGATATTAGAGCATGTTTACAAATTACCATAGCTTGATTTTTAAAGCGGCAAAAAAATGCATCAAAAATCAAATGATTCAAATTCAGAGAACGTCTCTTAAAGGGGATTGATACATTAAAATGATAAAACAAAATGAAAACATTAAAAAATAAACTCAATCAACACTACCATTTTATCGGCATTGGCGGAATAGGCATGAGCGCCCTTGCAAACATTCTTTTGCAGAAGGGTATCAAAGTGACAGGAAGCGACGTTGCCTCTTCCTTTGTGACCGATCAATTGCAAACTCAAGGTGCGGAAATTTTTATCGGCCACGCTCGACAGAATATCCACCCTTCTACAGTTGTTGTTTATAGCAGCGATATCAAAGAGGAAAACCCGGAAGTGAGACAAGCAAAACTTCACGACATGCCATTTTTACACCGTTCTGAATTGCTGCATCAGTTGATGTGTGGCTATTCTCCATTGCTCGTTACTGGTACCCATGGAAAGACGACGACCTCTTCATTGCTTGCTCATCTTCTCATCGATGCCGGATTGGATCCCACTTATGCTGTGGGGGGAATTGTACGCAGCTTGAATTCTAATGGAGGATATGGCACTGGGCCTTATTTTGTTGCGGAGGCGGACGAGAGCGACGGTTCATTTTTGAATTATGCTCCCTTTGGGGCCATCATTACCAATATTGACAACGATCATCTTGCCTATTGGAATACTCTGGATAGTCTGGTCGCAGGCTTTAAAAAGTTTGCAAACCTTGTCCAATCTCCTCAGCATTTGATTTGGTGTGGCGATGATGAAGTCCTGAGGTCTTTGAAACTTAAAGGATTTAGCTATGGCTTCAAAGAGGACAATGATTTGCAAATTAAAAATTTCTACCAGGCTGGATGGAAGAACATCTTTGATATTTCCTTTGAAGGGATTGAATACTCAGAAATTGAAATTCCTCTTATCGGAGGTCATAATGTCCTTAACGCTGCTGCAGTCTTCGGACTAGGGATAAAGATCGGCATCCCGGAGGATCGCATTCGAAAAGCATTTGCGTGTTTTAAAGGGGTCAATAGACGGGCCGAGCTTAAGGGCGAATGCCGCGGAATAGCCATTTTTGATGATTATGCTCATCATCCTACAGAAATTTTTGCAACCTCCCGAGCGATTAAACAAGCGATCGGCCAAAAAAGACTTGTCATCGCCTTTCAACCTCATCGCTATACTCGGACGCAAGATTGTCTGAATGAATTTGGTCCTGCTTTTGAACGTGCTGACATTTTAATTTTGACAGATATTTATGCAGCTAGAGAGGCCCCCATAAAAGGAATCACCAATGAAGTTTTACTGGCAAAAATCCAGGAAAAAGTTTTCGACGTGCGTTATATCCCAAGACCACAGCTTCCTTCGTTTCTCGCCAATTTTTTGCAACAGGATGACGTACTTGTCACTATGGGTGCAGGCGATATCACTAAAGTGGGCCCTGAAGTTTTACAAATACTAAAGTAATGAAAAGTAAAAAAAAGTCTGCACTGCTTCCTTTAACCCATGCTTTAGCTTGGATCGTTGTCTCTACTTTTTTGATTAGCGGGACTTCGCATCTGTTCTTCAAGCATTATTTTAAAAGTCAACAGTCCCGTGCGGTTGATCCCAAAAATGTCATCAATTCTATTGTCCAAACAGGACCTCAAAGAGAAGCCCTCAAAACAGAGTATCTCGCTGAACTGATCGGTGTTTCGTTGGACAGACCGTGCAGCGCTGTGACTTTCAATCTCGAAAAGGCCAAACAACGCCTGATGAAATCTCCTTTGATCTCTCAGGCTGAGATAAAATTGATCAAGCCGAATGCACTCTATGTCGATTATACAGTACGTCAGCCTATTGCCTGGTTGGAAGATTACGTGAACGTTGTTTTGGACAAGAATGGATGTCCCTTTCCGTTCAACCCTTTCTTCTCTCCGAAAAATTTACCAGCGGTTTATTTTGGGCTTGCTCCTTTTGGGATGACGACAGCAGACTCTGACCGCCCGACAGCTCAATGGGGAATCCCGCTTAAGGGAAAATATGTTGAGCTTGCTTTTGACATTCTAGCTATGATCACCGATCCAAAAGTCTCCGATCTTTTCTCGGTGAAAAGAATCGATGTTTCCAATGCTTTTGCCGAAAGTTACGGGACGCGTGAAATTGTCGTTATTACCGAAGATTCCATGATCCGCAATATCAATGGAAAAGAAGTGCAATTCTGCCTTCCACGCATTCTACGCTTGAGCACAAAAAATTATGCACAGGAACTTGGAAACTATTTAAAATTGCGTGAGCAACTTTTGGAAGATGAAAAGAAAATTTCATCGATTCCCGAAGGGTTAGGAACAGTGGTGCGCCTAGAAGAAAAGATTATCGATTTTCGCATTCAGAAGCTTGCCTTTATCGAAGAACAGAAGGTTCATTACAAGGATAACAAAAACTAAGAGCATGTTTACAAATTACCATAGTTTGATTTTTGATGAATTTTTTTGCAGGTTTTAATGCTGCTTCGAAGCACATACTTAAGTAAAGTAGAGAAAGAAGCGGCGTTAGAAGATGCGAAAAAATTCATCAAAAATCAAACTATGGTAATTTGTAAACATGCTTTAAGAGCTGCTAAAGTTTGTTCGGATCTATTCACATATTTTAAGTATCAGTTTACTCTTTTTGCATTTGCTCTTCTGATTAAAGTTCTATCCAGGGCGTTTTCATAAAAAAGATTTTACGCTCCTAGGACTTTCAAGAGATACTCATTATTCCAGCCAGCCCGATCTCTTTTTTTAGGGATACTTTTCTTAACACTGGTTTCTTGCTTTAACAAAGTTAATGTCAGCCTTTGCAATAGAGAAAAATT
>JASHXO010000171.1 GCA_030043495.1 Candidatus Rhabdochlamydia sp. | reverse complement strand
AAGAACTGAAGACGCAATTCCCTGGTATCCATTATTTTTTGGGATCTGGGGACATGGAAAAAATTTTGGAGGCTGTTCAATCCGATGTCCAAGGCGAGGCTGTTACCTCTGCACGCAGTTATCTTGAATGGGGGGAGATCCCACGTCAACTCTCGACCCCGAAAAATTACGCTTATCTCAAAATTGCGGAAGGCTGTGCGAAGCAATGTGCATTTTGCATTATTCCAAAAATTAAAGGGCCTTTGCGAAGCAAACCCCAAGAGCAGGTTTTAAAGGAATTCGATGCGCTTCTTGCAGCAGGCGTGCATGAAGTGATCTTAATTGCCCAAGACTTGGGAGATTACGGCAAAGAACGCAAAGAAAAGTCGGGTTTAAAAAATTTGGTCCGTGAAATGCTAAAGCGGAAAGGGGATTTCTGGCTCCGCTTTTTATACTTGTACCCTGACGAAATTACCGAAGAGCTACTCTCATTGATGGCGTCCGATTCTCGTATCTGCGCTTATTTGGACATGCCTATTCAGCATATTAATGCCACGATGCTCAAAGCGATGCGGCGCAAAACTTCACGTGAACAGATCATCTCTACAATTGAAACACTGCGCACTAAACTTCCCGGTGCCGTCATTCGCACCTCGCTGATGGTCGGCTTTCCAGGAGAGACAGATGAACAGTTTGAAGAAATGGTCAAGTTCGTTCAAGAACATCCTTTAGACAACATCGGAATCTTCAAATATTCGAAAGAAGAAGAATCTCCTTCTGCTAAAATGGACGGACATCTCAGCGAAGAGACCAAGCAAGCCCGTTTCGAAAAGCTGGCCGCTGCACAGATGAAAGTCGTGCGTAAACGCAATCGAGCCTATATTGGAAAAGGGCTGAAAGTCATCGTCGAAGGGTATCATCCTGATTCTCCGTACTTAATGCGCGGGCGGTTCTATGGACAATGTCCAGAGATCGACGGCCAGGTCATTATCAATGATGGGCGTAAAGTCGATGCTTTTGGCAAATTTTATGAGGTCGAAATTACAGATGTTGCCGACTATGACTTGATCGGCCGCGCCGTAGCCCCCGTAGGTATTAAGAAAACGCCGTCCTCAAATTTCAGCAAACTCTCTTTAGTCTCACATGAGTGATCAAAAAGTCACATTAAAGCCCGGAAAAGAAAAGGCGCTGCGCAACCGCCATCCTTGGATTTTTTCCGGTGCGGTTGATTCTATGCCTGCATTTGAAAACGGCGAAATTCTGCCTGTGTACAGCGCAAGCGGAGAATTCCTGGCGAAAGCGTATTTTCATCCTGAAAATTCCATTTGCGGAAGAGTTCTGACATTCATTGACGAACCGATCGAAAATGCGATCGACCAGCGCATCACCGAAGCCATTGCCCTCAGAGAAAGAATGTTCGATCGCGAAAAAACGAATTGTTTCCGTCTGATCAATGCCGAAGGAGATGGACTTCCTGGCCTTATCATCGATATCTACGATGATCTTGCTGTTGTCCAAATCAATACGCATGGCATGCATCGTCTAAAACCCTTGATTGTCGAGAAACTGAAGGCAAAGTTGAAGTTGCGAGGGATTTTTGAAAAGTCGCATTCTGCGGCCAGGCGTCAAGAAGGCCTTTCCGATTCGCTGGGATCTCTCTATGGCGAATGCCCTAAAGAGATGCTTGTCAAAGAAAATAGCGTATTGTTTCTTGTCGCGATTGAAGAAGGACAAAAAACAGGCTTTTTCCTCGATCAGCGCGAAATGCGTCAGCTCATCTATCGTCTGAGCAAAAGCAAACGCGTTCTCAACTGTTTCTCTTACACTGGTGGATTTTCTCTTTTTGCCTTAAAAGGCGGAGCAGAATTCGTCACAAGCATCGATAATAGCGAAGGCGCATGCCGCTATGCAATGGAAAACACGCTCCTCAACCACATCCCTCTCTCCCAACATGAAGTGATCAAAGCCGATGTGTTCGATTATTTGAAAAGTCCGAAACAACCTTTCGATATTGTGATCTTGGACCCTCCAGCGTTTGCCAAAAAACGTCAGGATGTTAACGCCGCATGCCACGGCTATAAAGAAATTAACCGGCGCATCTTAGAGATAATGTCGCCTGATTCTTATTTATTGACTTGTTCCTGTTCCCATTTTATCGACGAGGACCTCTTTCAACAGGTTGTTTTTCAAGCGGCGATTGAGGCCAAACGCGACGCTGTGATCTGTTCTCGCCACATTCAAGCGGCTGATCACCCTGTCTCACTTTTTCATCCCGAAGGAAAGTATCTAAAAGGTCTTCTTCTGCATATTAGCTAGCGATAGCTCTTAGCAAATCGTTATTTTCCCAGCAGCAAAATATGTTCAAATTGTGGATGTGTCATCGATGAATTGCCCTTGTCAATGAAGCAGTGGACATGTTATTACTATAAAATGATGCATGATAGAGATTTAAATGCAGCGAGGAATCTCGCTAATTATGCCGTGAGGTCTACGGTGAACGTCTGTGGATGTAACAGTTCTGATTGTATGAATATTTCTGTTCTAATGAAGCAGAAAGTCAATACTAAATAGCTACTTATGAAATTTAAAATCATCACCCCTGATGAGGCCGAGTACCAAGCCGAAAGAATGTTGCGCTGGGAGATCTTGGCCAAACCTCTTGGAATACCACCAGGATCAGAAATATTACCAGAAGAGCTGCAAAGCTTGCACCTGATTGCCTTGGACGGCAAACGCATCGTGGGATGTGTTTGTTTTCATCCTGAAAGCGACACGAATGGCCGCATTTTTGAAATGGCTGTCAGCGAAGAATATCAAGGGCAAGGTTTTGGCCGGCAACTGTTGCATACTCTAGAGCGCATGCTCGTTCAAAAGGGAATCCACCATGTCTATCTCTTTGCCAGGCCCGAAACAGAAGAGTTTTATTCCCTCATGGGCTATCAGCCAGAAGGTGAGATCATCGTCAAGATGGGATTGCAACAACAGATGATGAGAAAAAATTTACCTCCTGAAAATTCAGTTCAGAACTAATTTTTCTTTAAACTTATTCGATAAAAAACGTTAAAGCCGTTATTGTTAAAAACAATTCATGTTCTTGACACAAGTGGCTTATGACTCCTGAAAAAACAAAAGAGCGCTGTACAGCTTTCTTGTTCTTCGCTGTTGCTGTGTCTGCATTAGGAGGACTTTTATACGGTTATCATACCGGAATTATTTCCGGAGCGCTTGCTTTCTTAACTTCTTCTTTCCGATTGTCAATTGCTGATCAAGCAATGGTTGTCAGCATCATATTATTCGGCGGGTTGCTCGGGGCTTTGAGCGCAGGACCGATCGCAGATAAAATTGGCCGCAAGCGCGCCATCGCATTGACATCAGTTCTGTTCATCATTGGTGCGGCGATAATTTCACTGAGCAGGTCCTATGAGATGCTTCTCTTTGGCAGATTTATCAGCGGCCTTGGCGTTGGGATGATCTCTGTTG
>JASHXO010000170.1 GCA_030043495.1 Candidatus Rhabdochlamydia sp. | reverse complement strand
GGAAAAGATTAAACTTCCTCAATCCCTTCTTGAGCATACTCCTTGGGAAAAAGAAACCAATCCTATCTGGATAGCCACATCTTTTTTACTACATCGCAACTTAAATAAATTCAATTTTCCCCCCAAGATGGATGAACGACAGTTTGAACAAACGCTAACTTCTTTGAAGGACCAACTTTTCAAATCTTCTTTGCTGGAAGGACCTGTCATGCTGAAAGCAGAAGAAATCAGCGCGCTGGACAAGGAATATCTTTTTGAACATTTTTTATGCTCAGAAGGCTTTCAAAATACTCTTGGAGGACAAGGATTCGTCGTCGATAACTCAGGCAGCTTTCTCGCCAAGCTCAATATCCAAGACCATCTTCAATTACAACTTATCGATAGTATGGGAAGTTGGGAAAAGGTGTGGAATAAATTAAGCGAAATCGAAACGGCGCTCGGCTCCTCCGTAGAATTCTCCTTTTCTCCAAAATTTGGGTACCTGACTTCCGATCCTTTTCTTTGCGGAACTGGACTGTCTGTACAAGCCTTTCTTCACCTGCCTGCTTTGATCCATACTAATCAGTTACAAGAAATATTGACAAAACAAAAAGAAGAAGAGATCACCACAACGGGAATGGGCGGGACCTTGGACGAGTTGATCGGAGACCTTGTTGTCATTAGCAATACCTACACGCTTGGAATTAACGAAGAAGCCATCTTGCATTCCATCCATTCGATGTCGATGAAATTGATGGCTTTGGAGAAAACATTGCGGTCTCATTTGCAAAGTGATCACAACGCAGAGATTAAAGACCAGGTAAGCCGCTCTTTTGGCTTACTTCTTCACTCCTATCAATTGCAAACCAAAGAAGCGCTCAGCGCTTTAAGTCTAATGAAGCTCGGTCTGCATCTCGATTGGCTCGAAGGAATCACCGATGCCAAGCTCAATACACTTTTCTTTCAATGCCGCCGCGCCCATTTACTGCATTTGTTAAATGAACAGCAAATGACCGATTCTCAGGAAATCGCCCACAAGCGCGCAGAATTCTTACATAAGAATATGCAAGGGGTGATCCTCAAAACTGAAGCGAAATAAGTTCTTAAAAACTAAGCAACGACTTACAGTCTTAAGTGTCTTTCTATTCCAGTTTCTTGTGCACATGAAGCAATCTATTTTTGTATTTCTTTTGGGGTTAATATAACAGGTTGATCGAAAATTCTAGTTTCTCGATCTGTTTTTGAAATAATTCTCTACTCCAATTTTCAACAAATTTTCTTTCTTCTGGTCGAAGAAAATTTTCAACATCCCGCTTAGCTGACTTCCAATTTAAGGTGGAGATTTTTTTTTCAAATTCTTCGCAAAGCCATTTTTTACTGTAAGGTATTTTTTGTTCTTTATATGGTCCCGTTTGATAGAGTGCATTTTTAAGTAAAAGGTAATTAATCGGTGTCTTTCTCGACAGATACCAAAGAAAATCAAACCAATTACGTCCTTTCTCATATTTTCTACAGAGCAAGGCATGACATTTGCTTGCAAATAAACTTGGAAAATCTTGTATGAGAATAGAGAATGGGTAAGGATAGGTTAAAAAGGCATTTTCAAAGCTAGAACCTCCAGGAGGTTGCGTATCAATTTCCAATTTAATTGTAATTTTTTGTTCATCCGAAGGCAATCTGTCATAAGTTAATTCAAGAATTTTAGCAAAAGAGTCTTCTTTTAAAAATGCTGTCTTTATAGCTCCTTGGGCAGCAGCACGCTCTTTAATTTCCAGATTTACACCAAAGGAGTTGAATTCGATTTCAATAGCCTTGAGATACGATTGCCATTGAAATGAATCTGAAGGTCTTAAAAGCACAAAATCTAGATCTTCCGAAAATCGTTTTAATTGGTGCACAATTCTTAGAGCAGTTCCTCCTTGAAATGCAGCCAATTTAAAAAAATCACTCCTTGCTAAACCAGCCAATGCAATTTCTTGATAGATTTCTTTTAGAGCACTCAACTCTTCCTGTTTTGAGAGCGAATTGTAACTTTTAAGCCGTTCTTGAATAATTGTGATAGTCATAGACGCAATCCTTTTAGCAAAACATTGAGTACCTTTTTGACTCTTGGACTTGGATAATTCTCGATAAGTTCAATAAGTATTTTTTTGTCGAAACTTTGAAAGCTTTCGATTTCAATACGAAGATCCTCGGAAAGATCACTCATTGAGTTCCATGTTCGTTTTCTTGCATAGACAATATCAGCAAGCGCTTTCACTGGAGACGCAATAAATAGAGTTAAGGAATTTTGTTGATGTTGTTCAACTCCGAAAGAAAACGCCTTAATTGGAATATGTTCATATGAAAAGATTCCAATGGGCGTTTCGAATTCTTTAGCCCTTTTAACCGACGCACAGGTTGTTGTCCTTACAGCTTCCGGAATCCATCCATGATAGCTTAATGCAGATTCAAAGCTGACATAAGAAGGGCCATAGATAATCAGGGCAATTTCAAAGGAATTCAGGAGCGGTTTCTTGGCATTTTTAATTAAATACAAGTCTCTGCGAATGGGGATAAGATACCCTTTGTGGATAGCTCTTTTAATGATAGCTTGGCGAGAGTCTGGTGACTTATCCAAAATGTGATGCAAATCAATTCCAGAGACATAAGGCTTTGGCCAATTCAATAAAATTTCAAGAAAACGGCTATTCATAAAGACCTGCTGTAAGCTGGGTTTTTTGACGGCTTCTTACATAAGAGTATGGAATTTGTAATTTTTTTGCAATATAATGTCATAAAATGACAGTTTCTTACTTTAAATTTCTTATATTATTTTATGAAAATTAACATTTCATCTTGCTAATTTTGAAGAACATAAGAGATTTTCAGTAGCTAAAATCTCTGTACACGACAAAAATTTCATAGATAAGCAAAAGTAAGCACTATTCTCCCTTTAGTCTTTAATTCCGGCGCCCTTCGGCGCCGTTCCAATCGCTTAAGTTAGCGCGCAAGCTTCGCAAGCGCCCTAACTTGAGACGATCGTCTTGCGTTACCATTCTAATGTTAGAATAATTGAGAATGCTCAGCAGAGGATTTGTTAAAAAAAATTATGCAACACCTCCTCTGCCGGTAA
>JASHXO010000169.1 GCA_030043495.1 Candidatus Rhabdochlamydia sp. | reverse complement strand
CAAATTCTTGTTTGTAGGTTGTTTTACCTTCTTGAATAAAAGAGGAACGGTTGAGCTTTTGGGCAAGCTCCAAGAGATCTTTATTAGGAATGTGTCCTAAAGCTGAGCCCAAAGCAATGCCGCTTAATGTTAACAGTCTTTTCCAAAGGTTCATCGGAAGATGAAAAGGATTTTCGCCGTCGAGGGATTTTTTTGGTTTTTCTTGCTTGATCTTGGACAACAGATCGTGCGCCTCTTCTTTTGTAAAGGAAGGAGTCCAATTCACGTAAATTTCCGTGCGATAATCGCGTAAATAAAGATCGCGTGCGGCCCAGGCAGAAAGTTTAAGCGTTGCGGGCCCGCTAAAGCCCCAATGGGTGATCAACAAATTGCCCCGCTGTTTGAACGGACTGTCCTTTAATGAGATTTCCGCATCTTCCACTGCAATCCCAGAAAGATCGTGTAAAGAGGAGGTAGGAACATTGAACGTAAACAGCGAAGGGACGGGAGGAATTATGGAATGTCCCATAGAAGAAGCGAGCTGATGCCCAATGGGATGGCTTCCCGTTGCTAAAAGGAGAAAATCGCACTCCAAGGTTTCCTGTTTTTCGAGATGAAGGACAAATCGATTCCCATTGTTTTGGATCGAGCGAACAGATTGCTCGGAGCGGATGACAATGCCTTGCTCTTTGGCCGTTGAAAGCAGGCAATTGATGATTGTCGCCGAGTTGTCGGTGATTGGAAAAATCCTGCCATCTTCTTCAGTTTTTAATTCCACGCCATGTTTATTGAACCAAGCGATCGTATCTTGAGGTTGGAAGCGATGAAATGGACCAAGAAGTTCCTTGCTGCCTCTGGGATAGTTGGAAATCAACTTGCGAGGATCAAATTGAGCATGGGTCACGTTGCATCGCCCGCCTCCAGAAATACGTACTTTGGAAAGCAGCTGCCGTGTTTTTTCAAGGACAATAATTTCGAGATTGCCAGAGTTTTCCGCACAAGTGACAGCAGCAAAAATGCCAGCAGCGCCGCCGCCGATAATGACAAGTTTAGATTTTCGACTCATATTTATTTTCGACGCTTAAGAAGATCATGCTCAATATGTTACATGTCAAGTCACATTTTCATCAAGTCGTTTCTTCAATCACGAACGGTATAGCCCTTGTCATAATTTAAATTATTATTTGTCAATATGATATTTCTATTTGGCGGGACTACGACATTTCTACTTTACCCCTGCAGGAATATATAAATATTTACAATAATTGTAAAATTAATTAAAATTATTATTAACAATAACCAATACAAATATTAATATTATGTCTATAAATCAATTATTCGATAAAAATTCGACCCACTACTTTGATTATTACGAGGGAAGGTCAGAAGCAGAAATTCCTTATGCGCGATCAAGGTTTCAGATCAAAAAAACCACAGAGAGGAATGAAGAAATTTTCCATCTTGACACTTCAAAAAATAATAAAAGGAAAATCAGCTCGTATGAAAAGAAAACAGAACAGATTGTGAAAAGGAAAAAAGCTGATACTTCAAATAGAGTGACTGCAAATGAAAATTGTCACACACTTGAAGTCGAAAAACCTTTCTTTAAAAAGATTCCCAATCATTGTTGTCTAAGTAAACGAAACCTATTAGAAATCCCCATAAAAAATTGTTTAATTCAACATATTGTTGTCAAATCAAATCCTAACAATATAACTTTATTCTTTTCTGGCTTTGATACAATTATTACACTTAGCGATACGCTCTCTGAATTACAGGCTAAATTAAACTGCGAATTAGTAGACAATCACATGTATGATAAAGATTCATTTGATCAATTTCATAAAGGAATTCAAGAAATCGATAACACATCTCCTCATTTCCATTTGGACTTTAATTCATATGTGATACAACCCATAAATTTTCAATACCTTCTTGAGCAATTAACGAAAGCTAAATTTATATGCCAAGAAGAGATGGAAAAAGCAAATCACATATTCATGTGCCAATTCAAAGGTGAAGTGTAAGAGTGTGTTTGTGAAAATGTGCAAGATGTTGATTTACAAATCTTTTCGCGAAATTTCTTTTCCTTCGGTGGTGACATATGCCGGAGGAGCCATAGGCACCACCGAAGGAAAAGAAATTTCGCGAAAAGATTTGTAAAGCAACCCTCTGTACACGACAAAAATTTCATAGATAAGCAAAAATAAGCACTATTCTCCCTTTAGTCTTTAATTCCGGCGCCCTTCGGCGCCGTTCCGATCGCTCAAGTTAGCGCACAAGCTTCGCAAGCGGCCTAACTTGAGACGATCGTCTTGTTTTGCGCTAAATGGGTGAATATTTTCAGAGAATCTATCAGAAAAATGATTTTAAGAAAGAAACTCGCTGAAGTGGCACTATATCTCGTTGGTTACGAAGCAGCGAGGTTACATGAGACAAATCAGCGAGCTGGAAACTACTTTAGTTCATTTCTTGGATTGGAACAAGTCTAGGATTTTTTTCTTAATCCAAGTCCTACAAGCTCTATTCATGGTTAGGACCGTAAATTTAACCCAGATAGCCCAAGCTTTTTGCTCTTCTGCAAAAGAAGAATCCGTCTACCGAAGGATCCAGAGATTTTTCGCCGATTTTTCCTTTGACATGAGCTTTATCGTTATCCTGGCCTGTAAATTTTTCACGTGGGGGGAAAAGTGCGTTCTGCTATTAGATCGGACAAACTGGAAGTGGGGTAAAACTCACATCAATATTTTGGTATTGTCCATAGAGCACCTCGGCATCGGTATCCCTATATTTTGGACGGTTTTGAAGAAAGGAGGAACTTCATCTACCAAGGATCGAACTAAAATCTTAAAAAAGGTCATAAAGGCACTGGGGAAAGAGAAGGTTCGGGTTTTGCTTGCAGACCGAGAATTTATAGGAGAAGAATGGTTCCGTTTTCTCATTGACCAAGAGATTCCCTTTATCATTCGCATCAAACAAAATTCAATGGTGGAGGGCATACGTGAGGGATATTCAGTACCTGTTGCAACATTACTTGGAATGCAAGGTCCCAGAAAGAAGATAGAAAATTACCCGATTGTCTTATGGAAACATCGTCTGTTTGTTTCTGTCGAGCATAGGAAAGGAGCTAAAGAACCAATGATCGTCGTCTCTAATCTAGAATTTTCTTCTCCTCTAAAACTATACCGCTGGAGATGGGGAATAGAGAGTCTATTTGAGTGTTTGAAAACGCGTGGATTTCGCATGGAGGAGACTCATATGACAGATCCAGAGAAGATCGAAAAGCTACTCTTTATCCTGGCTATTGCCGTGTGCTGGGCCTATAAAATTGGCGAGTTGCAAGCTCGCAAGATGCCCATCACGGTTAAAAAACATGGCCGAAAACTGAAGAGCATTTTTCGATTGGGGCTTGACCTAATCCGTCTGGTCTTATTTAAAGAGGACGAGTCTCTCCTACGAGGACTAACCGTCTTTCCCTATTTAGGCCTTACCGGCAGAGGAGGTGTTGCATAATTTTTTTTAACAAATCCTCTGCTGAGCATTCTCAATTATTCTAACATTAGAATGGTAACGCAAGACGATCGTCTCAAGTTAGGGCGCTTGCGAAGCTTGCGCGCTAACTTAAGCGATTGGAACGGCGCCGAAGGGCGCCGGAATTAAAGACTAAAGGGAGAATAGTGCTTA
>JASHXO010000168.1 GCA_030043495.1 Candidatus Rhabdochlamydia sp. | reverse complement strand
TGTAGACGCCATCTTAAAACTTAAAACTGAAAAAAATGTCTTGATCCTCGCCCACTCCTATATCCATCCGGATATTATTTACTCCGTTGCTGATCACTGTGGAGACTCCTATGGACTTGCTCGCGAAGCCAAAAAAACAGATGCAGATATCATTCTTTTTCCTGCTGTCCGCTTCATGGCAGAAACAGCGAAGATCCTGAACCCTTCCAAAACCGTGATTGATCCCAACCCCAATGGTGGGTGTACACTGGCTGACAGCATTGACTCTGAAACTATGTTCAAGCTAAGAGAAAAATACCACCATCACACCTTTGTCTGTTATATCAATACGACCGCAGCGATTAAAGCCGCTTGCGATGTCTGCGTTACCTCTTCCAATGTCTATAAAATTGTGGAAAAAATTCCCAATGACAAGATCTATTTTCTTCCTGATCGTTTAATGGGACAAAATATTCAAAATTATCTTAAGGAAAAAAAGATCGATAAAGAACTGCTGTACTACCATGGCGCTTGTTATGTTCATGAACAGTTTGAGCCTCAACAAGTCGATGCTTTCAAAGCCCGCCATCCTGCCTTAAAAGTGCTGGCCCATCCTGAATGCAAGCCTGAGGTCGTGAATAAAGCAGATGTTGTTTGCTCGACAACGGGCATGTTCGATTATGTAAAAGCGCACAAAGATACTGCAACGCCTTTTTTACTTTTGACAGAATGCGGGATCGCATCCCGTCTTCAAGCGGAACATCCTGAATTAAAACTGGTCGGTTCTTGCGCAATGTGCCGCTATATGCGCTCTAACAGCCTCGAGGAGGTGTATAAAGCTCTCAAAGACCCCAAACCTGATCAGATCATTCAAATCGATCCAACACTAATGAAACTTGCACAGCGATCGATTGAAGCGATGTTCAAATACGCGGAGTGACTAAATTGAGAATTTGTATCCGGCCTCTATGAGCATGTTTACAAATTACCATAGCCTGATTTTTGATGAATTTTTTTGCAGGTTTTAATGCCGCTTCGAAGCACATACTTAAATAAAGTAGGGCAAGAAGCGGCGTTAGAAGATGCGAAAAAAGTCGCAAAAAGCGAACTATGGTAATTTGTAAACATACTCTATGAGAGACGTTCTCTGAGAGGTCGGATAATTTTTTGAAATGTCGTCCTGCAACAGATTAATTGTCAAATTAGAATACGAAAAAATTTTGCGCGTGACAGCAAAAATGGCAGTGGTGTTTGATAGAGGTTTGGAACAATGGTACATATTTTATGCCTCAGACAACTACTCACCCACTGGACGAACCAGGAGTCTCCAGTCGATTTATTGAACCTTGCATTCTAGTTATCTTCGGTGCTACCGGCGACCTTACTGGACGGAAATTATTTCCAGCGATCTACAATTTGGTCCGAGAAGGACAGCTTCCTTCGCAATTTGCCTGTGTCGGTTTTGCCAGACGCGAAAAAACGCATGAGCAATTTCGCGATGAGATGTGGGAAGCGATCAATACCCATTCGCGCGTTAAACCGATCGATGAAGCGCTCTGGAAAAATTTCAAAGAACAAATTTTTTATCATCGTTCAGAATTTCATGAAGATGAAGGTTACGAGAGGCTGCAAACATTTCTTAAAGACCTTGATGCAAAATTTAGGACCAAAGGCAACCGCGTATTTTATCTTTCGACCCAGCCCAGCTTTTTTCCTCTGATTTGCGAAAAAATGGAAAAGGCGGGGCTGATTTACGATATCGAAAAAGTGAAAGACAAATGGTCGCGCATCATCATTGAAAAACCTTTTGGGCATGACCTAGATTCAGCAAAAGCTTTGCAAAAAGAATTATTGCGCTTTTTGAAAGAAGAACAAATCTATCGGATTGACCACTATTTAGGAAAAGAGACGGTTCAGAACATCTTGGTCTTTCGCTTTGCTAATTCCTTATTCGAATCCGTTTGGAACAATCGTCATATCGACCATGTACAGATCACAGTCGCTGAAGACATCGGGATTGGCACGCGTGGAGCTTTCTTCGAAGAAGCTGGTCTTCTCCGAGATATTGTTCAGAATCATATGATGCAGCTGCTTTCCCTTGTCGCCATGGAACCACCTGTGAGCCTGGCCGCTAGTGCGATTCATGATGAAAAAGTTAAAGTCTTGCAAGCAATCCGCCCTTTACAAAACGATGATTTCGAGAATTCCACTGTCCGCGGACAATATGGGTCCGGTTTTATCAATGGTCAACCCGTAATTGGCTATCGGCAAGAAAAAAATATTTCTCCAACTTCAAACATTGAAACCTATGCAGCTCTTCGCCTTTTTATAGATAATTGGCGTTGGTCAGATGTTCCCTTTTATCTTCGCAGCGGTAAACGTCTGCCTAAGCGCGCTACAGAAATTGCCATTATTTTTAAAGACCCGCCAGGCGTTCTTTTTCAAACGCCGACGAAACGCAATGAGGCCAATGTTCTTTCACTACGCATCCAGCCCGATGAAGGAACCGGCCTAAAGATCAATTGCAAAGTTCCTGGGCCTTCTAGTCCGATTCAACCTGTCAAGATGGACTTCCGTTATGGGTCATATTTTGGGACAAGTCCTCCTGAAGCATATGAACGGTTGATCCAAGATTGTATTTTAGGAGATAATACGCTGTTTGCAAGAGAGGATGAGGTCTTCAATTCCTGGCGCCTTTTGACCCCATTACTTGAATACTGGGCAGCCGAAAAAGAAACTGAGTTTCCTAATTACCAGGCAGGCACTTGGGGGCCGAAAGTTGTCGATGCAATGCTCGCCCGCGATAAACGCAAATGGAGGTTGATCTAATGGCGACGATATCCACGCATCCAGTTTCCCCTGGAGATATTCAAAATGAATTAAACAGAATTTGGGAGTCTTTGGAAACGACAAACGTTGCAAGGGCCTGTTTATTTAATTTGATCTTTTTCACGCATAAAGAGCATCGCGCGACCTATATCCATCGACTTGCCCAGAAAACCGTTGAAAAGTTTCCATCGCGCGTGATTTTTGTCTCTGTCGATAAAAAATCGACACAAGACTTTCTCAAGACAGAAGTATCGATCCTAAGTTCGAGCAAGGGAGAATTTGATGTTGCCTGCGATTACATTCAAATTGAAGCCGGTGGCGCCTACTACGAACGAATTCCATTCGTTGTCCTTCCCCATATCCTTCCTGATCTTCCCGTCTATTTGCTTTGGGCCGAAGACCCTAGCAAGAGCGATCCTCTCTGCGATCAGATTGGACAGCTCGCCGGACGTCTTATCTTTGATTCAGAGTCTACGGAAAATCTTCCTCATTTTGCAAGCAGTCTTCTCGAACATCACGCAAAATTGCATTGCGATATTGCCGACTTAAACTGGGCTAGGTTTGAAAGCTGGCGGGATATGTTATCGATGGCATTTTATTCCGAAGACAAGCTCAAACA
>JASHXO010000007.1 GCA_030043495.1 Candidatus Rhabdochlamydia sp. | reverse complement strand
CATGTCAGCTTTCCCACCAACATTTTCAACGACGTCCAGCATCCGTTCTATGTGCCTCTTTAGTTCGGGGTATGCCTCTATGCGTTCTACAAAAGACTGTTCCATAAGTGACTCCTTTTTGAAATCACTTATTCTGGTCTAGACCGAACTCTTTCTGCAACCTAAAACTACTCACCTAAAACTTTTAATTACACCCGACTGCTTCGCAGGGCCTACTTGAGTAAGTAGGCCAAGAAGCAGCCTCGAAATATGGCAAAAAAGACTCGAAAAGCGAACACTTCTACTTTGCAGATAGGTTCATTCGATGTTTTGCACTTGTTCGCGGATCTTATCCAGTTCGCTTTTAATCTTTACAACATACAATGAAATTTCGCTATCCACTGATTTTGAACCCAGAGTATTAATTTCTCGATGCATTTCCTGAGTTAAAAAATCCAGGGTTCGGCCGACAGCTTTCTCATGAGAAAAAAGATATTGGCGGAACTGCTCAATATGCGTATGAAGCCGCACGAGTTCTTCTGTAACATCCATTTTTTCTGCGAGAATGGCTACTTCACGGACGACCCTCTCTTCTGCTTCCGCATGCAAATGTCCAATCTCTTTCATCCGATCAATTAGTTTTTTGCGATAATGGACTAGAGGAAGCCCTTTTTTGAGTTCGACGGCGGCAATGCTCTCTTCGATGATTTTGAGCCTTTTTTGAATATCTAAAGCAAGGGTCTTTCCTTCGGCCTCTTTCATCTGCATCAATTCTTGCAAAGCGAGATTGACGCCATCTTTTAAGGAAACTCTAAGCGTTTCTTCATCTTCTTTAGCTTCAGAAGGGGGAATCATTTGCAATTGAGAGACCAAAAAATGCAGATCGACTGTCTTTTGAGGTTCATAGCCAAGTTCGAGCGCCAGCTTCTCCCATCCTTCCTTTAGAGCTTTGAGTTGGAGAGAATAATTAAAAAAAAGCTTTTGGCTTACGCCCTCGCTCTGTAACGTGAGGCGCAATGTGATTTGCCCCCGCTCAAGCAATTGGCTCAGCCATCTGCGAATTTCGATGTCAAAGCGCAACAGGTCTTTTGGCAGATAAAGCGACATATCGAGCATTTTGCGATTGACCGAATGGATTTCAATGACAAACCGCCCAAGTGGAGAAGTCACACTGGCACGACTATAAGCGGTCATGCTTTTTATCATCGAAAATCCTCTAAAGAAATTACAAAACTTATAATTAATAAAATTCCTTGTGTCAAGATCTCTAACTTATTTAAAGTTCCGTTTTTTTGAAATTAGAGTAAAAATGAAAGTGCTTGGCACCATCAATACTCATATGGGTAGCATGTTGAGCGCAGCTTTAGAAGTGGAAAAAGCAGTGCGGTTAGGATAAGGCCGACTGGCAGAAGTCGAAGAGATACTGATAAATACATCTGCACCTTCACGAGCAAAAGCAACCGCAATCGCGCGGCTAAATACTGCGGTTCGCGCCAGTGATAATCGCTTTTTTTCCTGCTAATTTTATAAAGTCCCTTCTTTAAACAACTCCAGTTGATGTTCTTTTTTATAAAGCGATTTTAATGGGTCGAAACTCATCCGATGGATTGGGCATGAGCCGTGTTTTTGAATAGCGAGCAGGTGCTCTTCCGTTGCGTAACCTTTATGGGAAGAAAAACGATATTGCGGCCACTGCTCATCGAAGGCGCGCATGATTTGATCTCGCGTCTCTTTAGCGATGATCGAAGCGGCTGCAATTGATTGCGAGAGGCTATCGCCTTGGACAATGGCCTGTCCGGGAATGCGCGCAGACGGCATCTTGTTTCCATCGACGAGAATGTAATCGGGCTGTTGATTGAGGCGGGAGATGGCGATGAGCATCGCCTGAAACGTCGCTTGAAGGATGTTGATCTGATCGATGATCAAGGCATCGACAATGCCAATTCCATAATCGACGTCAGCGAGAGCGAGAATTTTTTGAAAAATTTGAAATCGTTCAGAAGGAAGCAGCTTTTTGCTGTCGTCGATCCTTTCGATGAGCGTCCCTTCTGGAAGAATACAGGCTGCAGCAACGACTGGTCCCGCAAGAGGACCTCTTCCTGCTTCGTCGACCCCCGCGATGAGTTTGAAGCCGCGTTTTCGAGCATTGCGCTCCCAAATCATCATCGATTCTAACCGCTTACATTCTTGCGGGGAGAGCGCCTGTTGCATAAAAACCTGAATTAAAAGAGGCTATCGAAGAGTGAACCCGGTAGCCTAAACTGAATTTTATCAATTGAAGTTTGATTATGTCGCTGGCTGATTTTCAGCAGTTTCGCTGTTTCCAGCAGCTTCTTTGGCAAAGCCAATGTGCTCTTGAACTTTGGAGGCTTTTCCTGAGGTTCCTCTTAGATAATAGAGCTTGCTCTTGCGGACTTTTCCTGT
This sequence comes from Candidatus Rhabdochlamydia sp., assembly GCA_030043495.1. GTDB lineage: Bacteria > Chlamydiota > Chlamydiia > Chlamydiales > Rhabdochlamydiaceae > CAJCIW01. The sequence goes on along the minus strand of JASHXO010000007.1, from coordinate 5,172 downwards.
TCTGACGACTTCGATTTTTGCAATTTTTGGACTATGGAGCAGATAGACTCTCTCGATACCGGCACCATAAGAAAAACGATAGAGAGAGATTATTTCAGAGAGACCACCGCCACGGCGGGCAATGACTGTGCCTGTAAAGATCTGAATGCGCTCTTTGTCTCCTTCTATGATCCGCTGGTGAATGCTAATCGTATCCCCGACATGGAACTCAGGAATATTATTTTTGAGCTGCTGTGCTTCAATTTCCTGAATCACTTGACACTGTTTCATGTTTCTATCCTCATTTTTTGATCATTTATAACCAGTTCGGGCCGCACACGCTGAGTTTTCTCAAGTCCTTTTTGCATGCGCCATTTTTCAATATCAGCGTGATGGCCTCTTTTTAACACTTCTGGGACCTCCAATCCTTCGAACATTTCTGGGCGCGTATAGGAAGGTCCTTCTAATATTCCTTTCTGGAACGATTCATGCTGGCTGGCCTCTTCGTGGCCTAACACGCCAGGGATGAACCGTACCATCGCATCGACTAAAACTATCGACGCCAAGCATCCGTTGGTCAATACGTAATCGCCAATGCTGATCTCCTCATCGATCTCTTGTTCGATCACTCTTTCATCAAGCCCTTCATAATGCCCGCAAACAAGGACCAGATGGGGCAGCTTCGCTAATCTTGAAGCCATTTTGGCATTGAGCAACTTTCCTTGCGGAGAAAGATAAACAACATGGGAATTGTCTTTTTTCACACTGCGGATCGCCTGGGTAACAGGTCCAGGCATCAGGACCATTCCAGGTCCGCCACCATAGGGTCGGTCATCGACTTTGCGATGCTTACCTTCTCCAAAATCACGAATGTTCGTCAAACGAATATCGATCAATCCTTTCTCTATTGCCCTCTTAATTATGCTGACTTTGAAGGGGCCTTCAAAATATTCAGGGAAAAGAGAAAGGATATCGATGTTCATCTAAAAAATTATTTCGCAGCTTTTTTTGCTTTTCTGCGCTTCATCGTCTTTTTCACGCGGCGCGCATGTTCTTTTGCCCGGATCTCTTTCATCAATCCAGGAGCTACTCGAGCGAGGAGAGTTTGAGCATTTGGAGTGATTTCCGCTCCTTGTCCAACCCAATAATTGATGCGTTCAATATCCACTTGAGCGTCTTTTGTCGTGCTAAAAGGATTGTACCAGCCGATCATTTCGAGGTATTTGCCGTCACGCGGATTGCGAATGTCGGTAACGATAAGACGATATGTCTGTCGATTTGTGCGCCCTTGTTGTCGTAAGCGAATTTTTAACGCCATAAATGAAGTTTCTCCGTTTTTCTAATAAATTTTAAAAATCCCACGGTATTTTTCCGCCGAATGGATCCTTGTTACCCTTTTTCATTTGATTCTTTAAGCTAGGCATCTCTTTGCAAAATTGCTTTAGCTTTTTAAATCCTTTTACCATTTTGTTGATATCGTCGATCGTGGTTCCACTGCCTGCAGCAATACGTCGACGCCGGCTAGGGATGAGTTCGACTTTTTCCGTTCTTTCCTGCATGGTCATCGAGGTGATCATGGCCTCGATCTTGTTGAATTCCTTCTCATCGAAATCCCTTTCGCCGATCCCAGACATGCCGGGTAGCATTTTCAACAAGCTTTTGAAAGATCCCATCCGCTTGACCATGGCCATCTGCTTCAAGTAATCATCATAAGTGAAGGCAGCTTTAAGAATCTTCTTCTCGAGAGCTTTGCTTTCTTCTTCGTCGATGTTTTCTTGCGCTTTGCGAACGAGATTGATCACATCTCCCATGCCCAAGATCCGATCGGCCATTGAATGGGGATTAAATGGCTGCAAATCGCCAATTTTCTCGCCGATTCCTTCAAATTTAAGAGGCTTATTCGTCACTTCGCGAATCGAGATGGCGGCGCCGGCTCTTGCGTTTCCATCGAGCATGGTCAAGATTGTGCCAGAGATTTGGACGCGCTTGTCAAATTCAACTGCTGTTTTCACAGCGTCCTGTCCCGTTGCGGCACTGGCAACGAAGAGGATCTCATGAGGCTGAACAACGGCTTTGATCTCTTTGAGTTGCTCCATCAGTTCTTCATCAATGGCAAGACGCCCTGCCGTATCGACGATCAATGTATCAAAGCCTTCAGTTTTCGCTTTTTGCATCGCTTCTTTTGCCACGCGGATTGGATTCTTCTCTCCTTCAATGGAAAAGACAGGCACATCAATTTGAGAAGCTAATTTTTTGAGTTGTTCGACAGCAGCTGGGCGTTGTAAATCGCAGGCGGCGAGAAGAGTGCGTTTGCTAGGATATTTTTTCTGCAGGTAAGCTGCGAGTTTTGCACAATGCGTCGTTTTTCCCGATCCTTGCAGCCCACAGAGGAGAATGACATTGGGCTTGCCTTTGAATTCCACTGGAGACTCTTCAACCCCCATCAAAGCGACGAGCTCTTCGTGGATAAGCTTAGTGAACTGCTGTCCAGGCGAGACGGATTTGATGACGGCATCGCCAATGGCTTTTTCTTTAACGCATTTGACAAAGTTGCTGGCAACAGAATAGTTCACATCAGCATCTAGCAACGCAAGGCGCACCTGCCGGACAGCATCGGAAATGTTGTCTTCGGTGAGGGTCTTTTTCTGCATCAGTCCGGAAAACATCTGTTGGAATTTTTCTGAGAGTGAACCAAACATAGAACCAATATTTTACTTGTCGAGAGAATGTATCAACAAAATGTTATTCTTACTCTAAAAATTGTGACTTTATAGCATAGAGAGAAACTTATTCAAATTCAAGGAAAAAGAAGCGATCATGCCCAGACCAATCCTTTTCCAGGCGTCTATTTTTCCAGCCCCTTCCAGAGAATATATTTAGAATGGATTCTCCCTGCCCAGCACCGATTTCAAAAAATATTTTCGCTTTGGGATGTAAATAGGAAGGAAGCTCATTTTCTAGCCTCCGATAAAAAGACAGGCCATCCTCTCCTCCGATCAAAGCTTCTCGGGGTTCAAAATCCTTAACCGAAGAGTCTAATGTTAAAAAATCTTTAGAAGGAATATAAGGCGGATTACAAAAAACGATATCGGCCTTGCGGCCATCAAATGGAGCCATTAAATCGCCTTGTAAAAGTTCCACCTGAACATTGTTTCTGTGTCCATTCATAGCTGCGATTTCCAGGGCCTTTACCGAGATGTCGGACAGGCTGACGATCAAATCAGGATATGTTTTTTTGACAGCGATCCCGATACACCCCGATCCCGTGCAAAGGTCCCAAGCAGTTTTTTGATGAAAATCTTTTGCACAGAGCATGCGGCAAGCCTGATCGACCAAGATCTCCGTTTCTGGTCGAGGAATTAAGACGCCTGGGCCCACGGAAAGTTGGCACTGATAAAAAACAATTTCACCGATGATATACTCGACGGGCTCCGCTTTGGCTGCCCGCTTAAGCAAAACGCGCAGAGCCTCGAGCTCTGCTTCTTGAACAGGCCGATCGAACTGCAGATAGAGATCGAGACGTTTGAGCTTCAAAACATGAGCAATCAACTCTTCTGCGTCCCGACGAAAACGCGGACACTTTTTTTCTTTCAAGAAGTTGGCAGGAATTGTAAGAATCTCGCCTAAAGGTTTCATGATAACCTCATAATTACTCAAAGGACTCTCGCCAAGGGGTACAATTTTTAGTTACTCCCCTCACTAAGAGAAGCGAGTTTTTCCTTGTGAAAATAGGAGACAAGAGATTCAGTGATTTCGTCGAGGTCGCCATCCATAACAAAATTAAGCTTGTAAAGGGTAAGGTCGATGCGATGGTCCGTAACGCGATTCTGGGGGAAATTATAAGTACGGATGCGCTCGGACCGATCCCCAGTTCCTACTTGAGTAGAACGTAAAGTCGCCATTTCTCGTTCGGCCTTGAGGCGTTTTTCTTCAGCGAGTTTGGCGCTGAGCAAACGCATAGCTTTTTCTTTGTTTTTATGCTGGCTGCGCTCTTCTTGGCATGTCACAACAGTTCCTGTAGGAAGATGCGTAATGCGGATCGCAGAATCTGTAACGTTGACGTGCTGTCCGCCAGCTCCTGATGCGCGATAGGTATCGATTTTTAGTTCGCGCTCATCTAGGACAACTTTTTCCTGTTCATCGGGTTCGAGCAGGACAGCGACTGTGACTGCTGAAGTGTGGACTCTGCCTTGCGCTTCTGTTTTGGGAACGCGTTGGACGCGATGCGTGCCTGCTTCATACTGCATTAATCGATAGACATTATGGCCGGAAAGGACCATCACATATTCTTTAAAACCGCCCATTTCTGATTCAGCACAGGAAAGCAGCTCATATTTCCACCCTTTTTTGTCCGCGTACTGTTTGTACATGCGTACACAGTCGCCAACAAAGATAGCAGCTTCATCACCGCCAGTACCCGCACGGATTTCGAGAATGGTGTTGCGACTGTCGCGCGGATCGGGTGGAATGAGAAGAGACTCGAGTCTGTGGTGAGTAGCTACGATCTCCGCTTCAAGAGCGGGAATTTCTTGACGGACGATTTCGAGAAATTCAGGGTCTTTTTCCGTTTTTAGCAGCTGCTGGTTTTCTTCCAGCTGCCTTTTCAAATGTTCATACTGCTGCCATTGCTCTTTGATCTCAGACAGATAGGAATGTTCTTGGGCAAGTTCCCGATACTGTTTTTGATCGGCGAGCACATCCGCTTGCCCCAATAGCTCTTCGACCTTCTCAAATCGCTTGAGAAGTTTGCGAATCTGCTCGTCCATTCGACCTTAGGAAGGTTTCTTCTTAGCTTTTTTCTCAACAGTCTTTTTAGGAGCTTTTTCTTCTTTGGCGCCTTCTTCTTTTTTTTCCGCTTTTTTCGCATAGCGTTTTACGAACTTATCGACGCGTCCTTCGGAGTCGATAAATTGTTTGCTGCCGGTAAAGAAAGGATGGGAAGCCGATGAAACAGGAACTTTGTAAACTGGATATTCTTTCCCTTCGAACACTTCTCTTTCTTTTGGTTGAAGTGTGCTGCCACAGACAAATCTAAATCCAGTTGCGGAATCTACGAATAAAACTTCTTGATATGGAGGATGCCCTTCTTTTTTCATATCCTGCTCCTTATAAATCGATTGAAACCATCTAGTTAACATTAATCCTTTTTAAAAAACAAGCGTTGAGTTGGGAAAAACTTAAATTTTAACAGAG
>JASHXO010000167.1 GCA_030043495.1 Candidatus Rhabdochlamydia sp. | reverse complement strand
CCCTCGTCGGGCTCCTTCCCTTACTTGCTGTCGAAACGCTTTCACCAGAAGGGATGGAACAACTCAAAACATTTTCGCGGCGAGTAGACTGGTTTGTGAGTAAACGATCTCATGTCAGCGCCAATCTCGCGTGCCTTTATCATCCAGGGGTTGGAAATCGCCGCCTCCTTTCGATCCTTAGGGAAGATCGGCTTGTCAGCATCCTCAAATATATGCTCGACGAAAAAGAGTTTCTCTCCGAATACGGGATCCGCTCGGTCTCAAAATACCACCAAGATCATCCTTATACTTTTAAAGCTAACGGACAGACTCAGGTCGTCCGTTATCTTCCCGCGGAATCCGACAGTGGTCTTTTCGGTGGAAATTCGAACTGGCGCGGACCCGTATGGTTCCCTATCAATTTTCTGATCATTGAATCGCTGCAAAAATTCCATCATTACTACGGAGACACCTTGAAAGTAGAATTCCCGACAGGATCGGGCAACTTCTTAAATTTGTGGGATGTGAGCATGGAATTATCGAGACGGCTGATTAAGTTGTTTTTAAAAAATGAACGAGGCGAGCGGCCGATTTATGGCCAAATGCGCAAATTTCAAGAAGACCCACATTGGAAAGACCATCTATTGTTCAATGAATACTATCATGGCGACAATGGATGCGGGCTCGGAGCCAGCCATCAAGCGGGATGGACGGCTCTTGTCGCCAAACTCATTCAACAAGCAGGTGCTGCGATATAATTTAGGAGATAAAAGTGAAAAAAATGATGAATGAAATACTTCCCGAAGTTGTGAAGCCAACTTGTGATCCTTTGAAAATTCTTAAAGGACAAAAAGCCCTTGTCACTGGAGCAAATTCAGGAATTGGCAAAGCCATTGCCATTGCCATTGGCAATGCAGGTGCCGACGTTGCTGTCAATTACATCGCACATGAAGATCAAGCAGAAATTGTCTGCAATGAAATTAAGAAATCGGGAAGCAAAGCCATTCCCATCCAAGCCGATGTCTCGAAAGAGGACCAAGTCCTGAATATGTACCAGCAGATCTACAAAGAATTTGGTACCATCGACATTTTGGTGAGCAATGCGGGCGTCCAGCGCGATTCCCCTTTAGAAAAGATGACATTGGAGCAATGGAATACAGTCCTCTCGATCAATTTGACAGGTCAATTTTTATGCTGCCGCGAAGCTGTTAAAGAATATAAACACCGGGGCGTGAGAAAAGGCATCTCATGCGCAGCAGGTAAAATCATTTGCATGAGCTCGGTCCACCAGGTCATCCCATGGGGCGGCCACGTCAATTATGCCGCATCAAAAGGGGGTATCCACATGATGATGCAATCAATTGCGCAAGAGGTTGCACCGCACCGCATCCGTGTCAATGCCATCGCACCTGGAGCGATCCGAACTCCGATCAATACCTCGGCGTGGTCCACGCCTGAAGCATATAAAGCTCTGATGACTCTGGTCCCCTATAACAGAATCGGCGAGCCGGAAGACATTGCTCATTGCGCAGTCTGGCTTTGCTCCGATTATGCCGACTACATTACTGGTACAACAATTTTTATCGACGGGGGAATGACACTCTTCCCGGGATTTGCGACGGGAGGTTAAATGACGTCAGCACAACATTATTTTGACATCATTATCATCGGAACTGGGGCCGGCGGGGGAACGCTTACTCATAAGCTGGCTTCATCGGGGAAGAAAATTTTATTGATCGAACGCGGCCCTTTTTTACCGCGCGAAAAAGAAAACTGGGATTCCGAGTCTCTTTTCCTCACTTCCCGTTATGCGATCAAAGAAAAATGGGTTGACAAAAATGGTAAAGAATTTGTTCCAGGAACGCACTACTATGTCGGCGGAAATACGAAATTTTATGGCGCCGCATTGCTCCGAATGCGCGAAACAGACTTTGGAGAGGTCAAACACTACGGTGGAACTTCCCCTGCCTGGCCACTCAGTTATCAGGATTTTGAACCTTATTATTACTTGGCCGAAACACTTTACCATGTGCACGGCGAACGCAACACTGATCCAACCGAACCTCCTTCTAAAAATCCTTTCCCTTATCCTGCAGTCGCTCATGAGCCTCGGATCGAACGCCTCACAAAAGCCATTGAAAAAGAAGGATACCATCCATTCCCATTGCCTCTAGGGCTTATTCTCGATGAAAAGAACCGGAAAAATAGTCCTTGTATCAAGTGCAATACCTGCGATGGCTTCCCTTGTCTTGTCGACGGAAAAGCGGATGCGCATATCTGCTGCGTCAACGAGGCGCTAAAATCGCCTAATGTATCTTTGATCACCGATGCTTATGTCGAGCGCCTCGAGACCAATGCATCGGGAAGAGAAGTTTCACAAGTCATTGTCAAGCGCAATGGACATTCTGAAGTTTACAAAGGAAGCATCGTCGTCGTCGCTTGCGGAGCGATCAATTCAGCTGCCCTGTTGCTCCGCTCAGCAAATCAAAAACATCCCAATGGGTTGGCGAACAGCTCGGACTGCGTCGGCAGGTTTTACATGTGCCATAACAATTCAGCAATGATCGCTCTGACTACGGAACCCAATCCGACCCATTTTCAAAAAACGATGGCGATCAATGATTTTTACCATAACGCTCCTGACTTCGATTTTCCACTAGGCCACATTCAAATGCTCGGCAAAGCCGATGCGAATATGTTCAAAGCCGACTCGCCCCTTCCTGTGCCAAAATCTCTCTTGCGCCACATGGCCTACCATTCCATCGATTTCTGGTTGACGACCGAAGATCTTCCCGATCCCAACAACCGCATCTGCATCTCCAAAGAAGGCCATATTCAGCTCTCTTATACAGACAATAACACGGAAGGACATTGCCGCTTGAAACAAAAGCTTAAAAGGATTCTGAACGATGTCGGAGTGCGCCATCGTTTCTTTCATAGCAACGCTTATTTCGGTAAAAAGATTCCTCTTGCTGGCGTCGGACATCAAAATGGCACCGTGCGTTTTGGAAAAGATCCCAAAACATCTGCACTCGATCTCAATTGCAAAGCCCATGATTTAGACAATCTTTATGTCGTCGACGGAGGGTTTTTTGTTTCAAGCTCTGCCGTCAATCCCACACTGACCATTATCGCTAATGCATTGCGAATCGGCGACCATTTATTAGAACGAATGAAATAAACAAAACAAACCCTGAGGAGGGAAAAAATGAAATCAACTGTGATCAATAAAAAAAACATAGGGAGCGGCATCATCGGCGGCCTTATCGCTGGCGTCGTCTTCGGATTTATATTGATGAGGATGGGCACTCTGTCTAGCGCTGGCTGTCTGCTTGGCCTAAGCGACCCACTTTCAGGATTCATCGTCCATTTAATTTTCTGTGGGATTCTCGGAATCATTTTCGCCCTCATCTTCTGCAAAGGCTGCACGACCTTTTACAATTCCACTCTTTGGGGAATCGTTTATGGGATCATTTGGTGGTTTATAGGCCCTTTAATCCTTTGCCCTTGGCTGGCAGGAACGACGATTTCTTGGAATGAAGGGAAATTTGCCCACGCACTTCCTATGCTTGTCGGTCACCTTGTCTTTGGATTTGTTCTCGGCATCACCTACTACTGGATGAGATCCCGCAAATAGATTGTATCCCTCTTTAGTAAAAAAGGAATCCCAGGCCTTAAGGCCTGGGTTCACTAGTGCTCTGTAAACTTAATTTTTGCAGTTTGGGCTAACGTAGAAAGGCTTTTGTCTTAAAAAGATTTTTACATCTTTCTGACTCGTTAATTTTTTGATATAATCCTTTAAAATTTATCCATTAAAAAGCCATCTCTAATGGGCTTGAGAAAAAATGGATTCAAAATGATAGGATATTGAAAAAAGGGTTATCACCTATGCTACCCCAGTTCGGCGAAAAATATGAGCTCTCTTCCCTGATCACTCCTTCAAAAGTATTGGAACATCGGCGTCAATATGGACGCCTTCCCAGCTCTCCTGCCCCAAAAACAGTCATCTTTTGTTATCAAGGACGGTTTCTGAACCAAGCTTTAGAAACAATGCCGTATCGACAATGCGATGGCTGTTTTTCCAAGCTTTTTTATCTGACAGATTACTCCGATGTGGCGATTGGCGATTTTGGCATCGGCGGACCAGTTGTCGCAGCAAAGGTGGAAGAATTTATCGCCTGGGGAGTCCAGCAGTTCATCTCTATTGGAACTGCCGGCAGCCTTCAAAACAAGATTGGTGTTGGCGACCTCGTCATTTGCGAAAAGGCCATTCGCGATGAAGGGACTTCCCATCATTATCTGCCGCCCACAAAATATATACATGCCCCTCGCCGCATGACGAATAAACTTCAAAATTTGCTAAAAAAAGCCAACATTCCCCATCACGTTGGGAGCACATGGACAACGGATAGCTTCTATCGACAGACTGCTGAAGAAGTTCAGCTCTTTCAGAAGGAAGGTGTTTTAACCGTGGAAATGGAAGCGGCTGCTTTATTCGCTGTGGCCCATTTTCACCAAGTCGACCTTGGAGCGATGTTTGTGATCAGTGATACGCACTCAAACCTTGTCTGGCAGCCCCATCTTGAAGATGATCGCCCGCAGCAGGGGCTTACTTTCCTTTTGAAAATTGCTCTTGAGGCTTCTCAAAGCTGATTGATCACGAAGTTAACGACCCTTTGTTGATCAGCCCCTGGAGGAATTGCTCTGAGGATTTGGTTGTAAATGGCCGCTCTTCCAAGATTGGCGGCCTGACCAGGTCCCCCTCCTCTACTTTCATCAGAAAATTTCAACCAAGAATTGACGTGAGTAAAATTAAAATGAGTTAAGTGACCCCTGATGTTCTTTTCGATGTATAAAGTCTCTATTTCAAGTTTACTATCGTTATTATGTCTTTGTTCTTGTTCCGAGAGTAGTTGCTGCAGCTGCGCCTTGATGGCATCCAGCCCATTTTTCTGAACCACTGATAATCCAAAAGATACTTGATAATGTCCATTGTATTTCATCACAACAATGATTGCAGAATGGTTGGGAGGATTTGCATGGATGATGAAATTCTGTTGAAAATGATTGTCGAGGATCTGTTTTCCTTGCACGATTCTTTTTTCTAAAGGAGTTTCAGCTACGGTGCTTGTTTCCGAAGTCTCCGACGATGCCAAACCGAAGAGCCGGCAAATCTGATGGATAAGATTCGTTAGCCAGGAACAGATCCCTCCTTCGGAAGCATTGGCGTCCATTCGCCAAGAGATTGATGAAGATGTCCCAGAAATACCTTTGGATGGTGGCGTTTGCGGAGTTTCTGAAAAATTCGACCTAAAAATGGGAGAAAAACCTAGATCAAAATTAATCGGCATACAAACCTCAATTTATTGCTCTTTAAAAAGGAAAAAATGATGACCAATCTAGAGAAAAGAATCAAGAGAGAAAAAACATCTTCTAAAAGTTTTCTCCAAAAGTAGCATTGAGAATATTCTTTCATGTTATACTAAATAAAAAAATCTTTTCTGCATCCTATTTCATTTTATTTGAGCAGAAGAAAAGTTTCTAATCCCATTACAAAAAGAGCAAATCCTAATAGCAGGATCAATAGCTTTCTTCCCGAGACAGGTTCGGAATCCGTATTGCCTTTAGAGAATGAGCGGTATTTCCAAGCTAAGACGACTGGAAGCAGTCCATTCAAAAAGGCCTCGCCAAAACCGCCTGCAACCCCCAATGCGGTCTCAAAGATCGCAGGATTTAAAAAAGCGCAAAGTGCTGGCGGAAGAAAAGTCATCGTGACAAGGAGCGGACGTTTTTTGCTTTTCAATTTCAACCCGTCGTTCAAGAAGTCAACTACAGAAAATGCCACTCCTAGAAATGAAGTGACTAAAGCAAAAAAAGCAAATCCTTGGCCGATGGCAAATAAAGAACTTTTCCCTGTTAAAGTTTGCAAAGCTACTGTCACTGGTTGTCCTGCCGCGAATGCTTTTTGAATAGCTTCTTGCGGCAAAGATCCCAGGATCAACCATTGCCATACCAAATAGACGATCAGAGCAATACCTGTCCCGCAAAGAATGGACAATTTGAGACTTTTGCGGTCCCTGTTCAAATAGGTACAAAGCGATGGGACGACATTGTGATATCCAAACGCAGAAAACATCACCGGCAATGCAATGCAGATCTTTGACCATTTCGCTTCAGCCAATTTAGAAATTGCCACTTCGGAGGAACCTATGGTAACTAAAACAATATAAGTGGAAATCATCGCAAGCGATAAAATCAGATTGACCCGATCAATGGTTTTAGCTCCCAGCCAAATGACTCCTCCAAACAATAATCCGAAGAGGACGAGAACGGTATTTGCACTGAGTTCAATTCCTAATCCTGTTTTAAAGATGAAGCCTAGCAGCGGAGCCCCTCCTGCTATATAGGCGACGAGCAAGCAGTAATAAAGAAAAAGAAACATTCCGCCGGCTGCGATCTTTCCTCGCATGCCTAAGTATTGTCCGGCCATGGTAAAAATATTGGCCTCTTTAGGAAGCGACAAGGCAACCTCGACGTAAAGGAGACCAGTCAAGACCATAAAGGCCCATACGATCACTGTTGAGCAAAAAGCGGGGAAAAAACCTGCTTCGGAAGTCACAAGTGGAATTCCCAGCATCCCAGCACCGATTGTCGTACCGGCGATCAGGCTAGTTCCGCTAATCACCTTTTTTAAAGAAACCCTTCTCTCTTGTAAAAGATCTAATTCCATAAAACACCTAACATTTAAGTTTATTTTTTAGAATCGAAAATGTGTATGAAAGAAAATATGATTAGCCCCTTGAGAGGCTATGATGGTGAGAGAAGTGGGAAAAATGAAAATAACTTAAATAATAAAGCATTTTTTTCTTAAATCTAAAACCTGATTTTAATCTAAAGTGAAAATGATGTCAAAAAAATTCCCAGGGGCCAGGGGTGTAGTGGCAAAGTTGTAATGCCAGATTCCATTTTAGGATAAACTGAAAAAAAGAAAATTTGGGTAATAATTTGAGACTTGGCACGGGTTAGATGGCTAAATAAGAGTCGTAAATCTAGTGCTCTGTAAACTTAATTTTTGCAGTTTG
>JASHXO010000017.1 GCA_030043495.1 Candidatus Rhabdochlamydia sp. | reverse complement strand
GGTTTCTTGATCTCCCCACGCGACCATTCATTGCGGATGACATCATCTGACGCAATTTTAATGGTCAGCTTATCGAACTGGGAATCTTTGAAATCTTCTTCTGTCATGAAGCTATTCTCCCTTTAAACTTCTGATGCGCTTTCTGTGCGCACATCTAAGCAAAGACCTTGCATCTCCTTCACGAGAACATTGAAGGATTCAGGCGTTCCTGCTGTTAAAACATTTTCCCCTTTTACGATAGATTCGTAAATGCGGGTACGTCCGGCGACATCGTCCGATTTGACGGTAAGCATCTCTTGAAGGAGGTTTGCTGCGCCATAAGCTTCCAGCGCCCATACTTCCATCTCTCCAAAGCGCTGACCGCCCATTTGAGCTTTACCACCAAGTGGTTGTTGCGTGACAAGAGAATAAGGTCCAATCGAACGTGCGTGGATCTTATCAGCAACGAGGTGGCTCAGTTTCAGCATATAGATGTAGCCGACAACGACTCGGTTTTCAAAGCGCTCGCCGGTCCTTCCATCATACAAATGGCTCTTGCCATCTTCCGGCAGTCCGAGCTCCTTCATCATCTGCCAAATACGTGATTCTGGGAATCCTTCGAAGACCGGGCTCCTAACATAGATCCCTGCTTTTCTTGCCGCATAGCCGAGATGCGTCTCAAGAAGCTGGCCCATGTTCATACGAGAAGGCACACCGAGTGGATTGAGGATGATCTCGACTGTCTCTCCATTGGAGAGATATGGCATATCTTGCTCAGGAACAATCTTCGAGACAACGCCCTTGTTTCCGTGGCGGCCTGCCATCTTGTCTCCAACTTGTAGTTTGCGCTTGGAAGCAACATAGACTTTCACTTGGCGGATGACGCCTGGATCGAGCTCTGTGTCCCCTTTGCGCGTATACTCAACCTCAGACTTATGCAACGTCTGCAACGTCTGCATAGCCGTATCGTATTCGCGCATTAAAGTTTTCAGCGTACTATAAACTTCTGCTTCGCCGATGATGAGATCTTCAGGTTTTTCCGATTCTAGTGTTTCGAGCATGTCTTGGGTGATCACTTCACCTTCTTTGACAATGATATCCCCTGTTTTGCGGTGCATGATTGGAGCAAGAGCTGTTTCACCAAGCAGCAGAGCGCCGAGCTTTTCATGGTACTCGATCATGAGCTCCGCTTCTTTGGTTTTATAATCCTGATGGATATCTTTGATACGGCTTGCTTCTTCGACAAGTTCATCATCTGTTTTAGAAAGACGGTCGCGGCGGCTGAACACTTTGACATCCATGACAACACCTTCTGTTCCCGGAGGTGCAGTTAAAGATGCGTCCTTAACATCGGCAGCCTTTTCACCGAAGATTGCACGCAATAAACGCTCTTCAGGCGCAAGCTCTGTTTCCGATTTTGGCGTGATCTTACCGACGAGAATATCACCAGGCGTCACTTCAGCGCCGATGCGAATAATTCCATCCTCACCTAAATTCGCTAGCGCTTCTTCAGAGACGTTAGGAATATCGCGAGTGATCTCTTCTTTTCCAAGTTTTGTATCGCGAGCAGTCAGTTCAAACTCTTCGAGATAAATCGATGTATAATAATCGAGTTTTAAGAGTTTTTCAGAGATAATGATCGCGTCTTCGTAGTTGTATCCGCACCATGGCATGAACGCGACAAGCACGTTTTTGCCCAGAGCAACCTCTCCCTTGTCTGTTGCAGGTCCATCAGCGATCACATCGCCAGCTTTCACAACATCTCCAACATTGCAAAGCGGAGTTTGGTTGATACATGTGCCGGCATTGGAGCGCATGAATTTTTTAAGGAGATAGGTCTTCTTGTTGAGTGGGTTTGCCTTTGCAGCGATAATGACCTTGAAACCATCGACGTGTTCGACAGTTCCATCTTCTTCAGCGACGACGACAGCACCAGAGTCGCGGGCAGAACGTAGCTCAAGTCCCGTACCGACGATCGGCGAATCTGTTTTAAGGAGCGGTACGCCTTGGCGTTGCATGTTGGATCCCATCAATGCGCGGTTCGCATCGTCATGTTCAAGGAACGGGATCAAACCAGTTACAATCGATACAAGCTGTTTTGACGAGACATCCATGTGCGTGATCTTGCTCGTCTCGATCTTGAGCGATTCACCATTATATCTGGCCCAGCAGAGTGGCTCGACAAACATATTGTGTTCGTCGAGAATCGCTGATGCTTGCGCGATCACACAGTTTTCTTCCTGGTCTGCTGTCATGTATTCGATTTCTTCAGTGACAATACCATCGCGAACGATTCGATATGGCGTTTCGATAAAACCGAATTCATTAATCTTTGCAAATGCAGAAAGTGATGTGATCAATCCAATGTTCGGCCCTTCGGGAGTCTCAATAGGACAGATCCTTCCATAGTGGCTTGGATGAACGTCGCGCACTTCAAAACCTGCGCGTTCACGGTTCAAACCGCCAGGCCCAAGTGACGATAGACGGCGCTTGTGCGTTAATTCAGCAACAGGGTTGGTCTGATCCATAAATTGAGAAAGTTGTGATCTGCCGAAGAAGTCTTTCAGCACACCTGCGAGTCCTTTTGCTGAGACGACTTTGCCAGGCGTCAAAGTATCAGAAGTAAAATCAAAGAGGTTCATACGTTCTTTAATGATTTTTTCCATGCGTGCAAGACCAATACGGCACTGGTTCTGGATCAGCTCGCCGACTGAACGGACACGGCGGTTGCCAAGATGATCGATATCATCGACATTGACTCCTTCTTCGCCTTTTTTGAGGCGGATGAGATACTTGAGCGCACCGATGACATCTTCTTTACGCAAGGTGACAATATTGAGCTCTTCGTCACTGACTTCAAAACCAAGCTTGCGATTGAGCTTATATCGTCCGACTCGTCCCAAATTATAACGTTTCGGATCGAAGAAGAGGCGCATGATGGCAGAACGCGCGTTCGACAATGTTGCAGGTTCGCCAGGTCGGATCTTACGATAAAAATCCTTTAACGCGGATTCGTAAGAGTCAGTTGGATCTTTGGCAAGCATTTTGATGATCGGGCTCGTTTCGTCAGCGTCTTCGGCAATGCGGACTGCAGAAATGCCGGCATCGAGCATCCTCTTTAACATCGCTGTTGTAAGCTTCTCGGAAGCTTTACCGAAAGCAACACCGCTTTCTTCATCAACGACGTCTTCGGCTAAGATTTTTCCAACGAGTTTCGGGAAGTCCTTATCCGACTTAATCTTGACCTTGATCGTACTGAAAAATTCTTCGATAATATCGGCATCTGTAGAGTAACCCAGCGTGCGGATGAAAGAGGTGGCTAAAATCTTGCGGCGGCGTTTTTTGCGATCGATGTAGACGTAGATTAAATCGTTGATATCAAATGCACCTTCGAGCCAGCTCCCGCGATAAGGGATAATCCGGAATGAATAGATGGTCGACCCTTTAATGTGGCGTTCTTGCTCAAAAGAAATCCCGGGAGAACGATGCAATTGAGATACGATAACGCGTTCTGCGCCGTTAACAATAAACGTCCCTTTTTCAGTCATCACAGGAATTGTCCCCATGTAGACTTCTTCTTCTTTAATTCCTGTTTCGTCGGTCAGGCGAAACTTCACTTTGAGCGTGACGTTGTAAGTAATTCCGCGGCGGATGCACTCTTCAGGAGTATATTTTGGTACCCCGAGATTATAAGAGATAAATTCGAGAATCGTCTTCTCATCATAAGACTTGATCGGGAATATTTCAGTAAAGACCTCTTGCAATCCAATGTTTTCTCTTTCATGCGGCATTTTGTCCGCTTGGAGAAACTGGTCATAGGATTTGATTTGGATTTCAATAAGGTTCGGCAGATCAATAATTTCTTCTCTGCCACGAAAACTCACCCGTTGAGGCGGCCTTTTTAACATCGAAACGGCTCCTACGCTTAAATAGCTTATAATATGTTTGCGAGCTTAGCTCGCGATGATCCTAGACTTTACTAACACGAGTTATGTATTCTCGAGTAGTCAAATTCTAAAAAAAATTAAAAACAACGAGCAGAAGTCAATTTTTCATGACTTCTGCCCTTTGTTGTTCCCAGCTAAAACGGCGATTAAAGACCTTTCAAGGTCACTTTTCCACCGGCAGTTGTGATTTTCTTAGAAATCTCATCTGCTTCCGCTTTAGCGCAGCTCTCTTTTAAAACTTTTGGAGCGGCGTCGACCATGTCCTTAGCTTCTTTGAGGCCAAGGCCGGTGATTTCACGGACAACCTTAATCACACCGATCTTCTTATCATCTGGAGTCGCTTCCAGTGTCACTTTGAATTCAGTGGATTCCGCAGCAGGAGGAGGAGCAGCAGCAGGAGCAGCCATCATCATGGGTGCAGCAGCTGCGGCTTTTACGCCCCACTTCTCTTCGAGTGCGGCTTTTAATTTTGCCATATCGAGAACGCTCAATTGGCTAAGTTGTTCGACTAATGTATCAATATTTTGTTGAGTAGACACGGTACAACCTCTTTGATTGATCTTGTTTTTTATTTAAGAGTTAACTTTGCTTCAGACTTATTGTCTAAGCAGTGCATGACAGAAGTGAGCAAGGCTTCAATGACCGCCAGTGTTTGCGAAAGCGGTGCTTCGAGCGTACCCAAAAATTGGGAGCGCATTTCATCCTTGCTCGGAAGCTTGGAAATCTGTTCGACATCGCTCGCTGAACAGAGTGCGCCTTCAAACCTTCCGCCGATAACTTCTAAAACTTCTTCATTCTCCTTACAGAACTGAAATACAGCCTTTGTCGTTTGAATGGGGTCTTCATTGGCAAAGACAACAGCAATGTGTCCTTGTAACAGAGCAGGATCTAAGGCGACACCAGCAACTTGCGCTGCTTTGATGAGCACCCGCTTTTTAACGACTTCTAAAGAACCGCCCGTCTTCGCTAAATTGATGCGAAACATTGCGGCTGCATTAGGCTCGAGTCGCTTATAGCTGGTGAGCACGACCGCTTTGGAACCGGCAATCTTATCTTTTATCTCATCGAGAAGTAATTGCTTTTCCGGTCTCATATCTTACTCTTTAGCTCCTTGAATTTCCGTGATCGTTTGCAAATCGATTTTCATGCCAGGCCCCATTGTTGAAGAAATGGCGAGAGATTTGAGAAAGATCCCTTTCGCACTGGCCGGCTTCTGCTTCACGATTGCAGAAAGGATCGCGACAATATTCTCTTTGAGCTTCGCAGTTTGAAAAGAAAGTTTACCTGCCATCGTGTTAATCACACCATGCTTGTCAGACTTAAACTCGATCTTGCCCCCTTTGACCTCGGCAATCGCTTTAGCGACATCTGCTGTCACCGTTCCCGCTTTTGGCGTTGGCATCAGTCCACGCGGCCCGAGAATTTTAGCGAGTTTTCCGAGATCGCGCATCATATCAGGAGTTGCGATCACAGCATCAAAATCGAGCCACCCCGATTTGATTTTTTCAAAGAGTTCTTCATTTCCAGCAAAGTCTGCGCCAGCATTTAACGCTTCTTTAATCTTATCGCCTTTAGCGAAAACAACAATAACGACGCGTTTTCCAGTACCATTCGGTAGTGATACTGTCCCACGCACTAGCTGCTCAGATTTCTGGACATCGACGCCTGTTTTAAGCGATAGTTCCACCGACTGATCAAATTTCACCGGTGGACATTTTTTTAAAATTTCGATAGCTTCGTCGAGGGCGTAAACTTTCGTCACATCCGCAACTTTATCTATCTCCCGAAATCTTTTGCTTCGATGCATTCTGATTTCCTTTAAATAATAATAGGACCTTTCAATCCTTGTTTGACGGAAATTCTAAAGCCTGCTTAAACATCTTAAGTAGGCTCTAAAGGGCCGTCTACCCTTCGATAATATCTACTCCCATAGAACGCGCTGTGCCCATGACAAGCATCATTGCAGCTTCTTCAGAAGCTGCGCGCATATCTTGGAGTTTGTTTTTGGCAATTTTTCTCACTTGCGATTTTGTGAGCTTGCCGACTTTTTCTCTGTTCGGAATCTTTGACCCTTTTTCGATGTTCAATTCTTTGAGAATCATGCGAGAAACGGGCGGCTGCTTGGTAACAAAAGAAAAAGATTTGTCTTGATAAACTGTGATCTCGACAGGAAGGATGTCCCCTGCTTTATCTTGTGTTTTAGCATTAAATTCCTTACAGAATCCCATGATGTTGATTCCGGCGCCGCCAAGAGCAGGACCGATGGGCGGTGCTGGATTTGCTTTACCTGCGGGAATTTGCAGCTTGATAATTTTTACTATCTTCTTTGCCATTGTTTGTTAAACCTCAAAATCTATAAAAACTATTTTTTTCTCCTTTAGAGGCAAAGGAGGAATCAATTGTTATGAAAGTTCAGTTTCAGTAAGAACTTGTTCCACTTGCCAAAATTCAAGATCGTCGACCCGAGTTTCGCGGCCAAAGATCGAAACGAGTACGCTAAGCCGTCCTTTGTCGTGGAAAACCTCTTGAACAGTCCCGATGAAATTGACAAATACGCCGTCTGTAATTTTGACTTTGTCCCCAGGCATAATATTGTGTTTTTGAACAATGCCTTTTTTCTTTTCTTCGAGATCCCTTAGAATTTCATCGACTTCGCCCTGAGCAAGAGGGGTTGGCTTTTCACCGCCCAGAAATCCTAATACACCATTCGAATTTCGCACATACATCCACGAGTCATCAGTCAAATTCATTTTGACCAAAATATATCCTGGCCAAAGCTTCTTTTCGCTGATCCTCTGTTGTCCACGCTT
>JASHXO010000166.1 GCA_030043495.1 Candidatus Rhabdochlamydia sp. | reverse complement strand
CATCGACTCTTGTCCTTCTTTTGTTTCATCGCCGAAATGATACTTTGAGTCGCGCAGTTTTGGGATTTTGAAGGAGATTTTTTTCTGTTTTTCTTTTGCCTCTTTTTTGACCGCAGCGAGTTCTTTCCTCAACTTTTCATTAAACAGCACTCGCTCAATGATCTTGTTCGCAACATCGGGAAATTTATAGAGCAGGTTTTGAACGGCTTCTTTGACTTCTTGAACAATCGGCGCGCGGATCTCGTTATTGGACAATTTATTTTTCGTTTGAGATTCGAAGACGGGGTCTTTGACTTTGATGAGGATAGCGCCGACGATCCCTTCGCGCACGTCTACACCTTGGAAATTTTTCTTTGAGAACTCATTGATCCCTTTCAATATTCCTTCGCGGAATGCAGATAGGTGAGTTCCGCCATCTTGAGTGTACTGGCCGTTCACAAACGAAAAATGTGTCTCGCCATAATTTGAGGAATGAAGAAAAGCAAATTCCACATTTTTTCCGCGCCAATGCAGCGGCTCATACAGACGTTCTTCTTTGACCTCGTCTTTTAAAAGGTCCAACAATCCATTTTCAGAACGGATCGTTTCGCCGTTGAATAAAAGAGTGAGCCCTGTGTTGAGATAAGCATAATTCCAGAGGCGTTTGAGGATTGTCTCTTTTTGAAAGGAAAACTTCTTAAAAACTTGTGCGTCAGGAATAAATTCGATGAAAGTGCCATCAGCTTCTTTTGTTTTTCCTTTCTTTTTTTCTTTAAGGACACCTTTGATAAAATGCGCCTCGACAAATTCACCCTCGCGGAAACTTTTAACGACAAAGTGAGAAGAAAGAGCGTTGACAGCTTTTGTGCCCACGCCATTGAGACCTACAGAAAACTGGAAGACGTCATCGTTGTACTTGGCGCCCGTGTTGATCTGACTCACACATTCGACAATTTTTCCGAGTGGAATTCCGCGCCCCCAGTCCCGCACGGTTACTTTTGAAGTCTTCTCGTCGAGTTCGATAGCGATCTTGGAGCCCTGATGCATGATAAATTCATCCACAGAGTTATCAATCACTTCTTTGAGCATGACATAGATTCCGTCATCGGGATGAGAACCATCCCCAAGACGACCGATATACATTCCCGGACGGAGCCGAATGTGCGACAAAGCATCTAAAGATAAAACTGTACTTTCATCGTATTTTTTAGCCATATGACCTATATTATCACTTTATATTTATTTATTGCATAGATATTTGCTTATATTTTTAAAAAATCCATTATTTTAAATAAATTGTCAATTAATTATAAGATATTCATTTTTAATGTATTATAACTAACGTTTTTTTGCGCCCGAATTATTTCCCAAAAATCGAAGAAGGACCATCCCATAGCCCAGAGACTTACCAATTGACATAAAAATATTTTAAAACTATTCTAAAACTAAAGTCTAGGCATGAGAAAAAACTCTCTCTTTCCCATTTTTCTCATTTACTTCCTCGACAATCTCAGTTTTGCCGTCGTTTTTCCCCTTTTCTCCAGCTTAATTTTGACTACGCAGTTCAATATTGTTCCCTTCTCTGATTCTCTCTCTACACGAACGGTGATGCTCGGTATCCTCAATGCTTCATTTCCCTTGGCTCTGCTCATTGGAGCGCCAGTCATGGGCGACCTTTCAGACCATTTCGGTAGAAAGCGCACTTTCCTCGTCACAGTCTCCACTGCCACCATTGCTAATCTGATCACTGGGACAGCAATCTATTTTCAGAACTATTCGCTTCTGCTCATCAGCCGTTTTCTTTGCGGCTTTTTTTCTGGTAACCTTACGTTATGCCTGGCAGCAATTTCTGATATCAGCCCCAATGCTAAAGTCCGGGCAAAAAATTTCGGAAGCCTGACTGCTGTCGGAGGATTGAGCTGGGTCCTGGCGATGATCGCAGGCGGCGATCTTTCCTTACGCGCACTCAACCCCGATTTTTCTCCTTCATTGCCATTTTGGCTTGTCTCAATAATAGGATTATTCAATCTCGTCGTTCTCTATTTTCTTTTTCCAGAAACGCATCCTGTAAAATCGCTTGCAAAGTTACGGCTTTCTCCGATTTTACATCACATTGTCCAGGCCTATCGCACAGAACGCCTGCGTCCGCTCTTTATCGTTCAAATTTTTTTGATGTTCGGATGGCTGTTTATCTTTCAATGGTTCTCTGGCTACTCGGTCGCACATTACCATCGCCTGCGCGACATCACATCGATTTCGCTCAGTGTCATTGGACTCTTTTGGATTCTTGGCGCAGCAGCAGTCAATCGCTTTCTCGTTCAATACTTTCCACTAAAAAAAATCCCTCTTTATTGTTTATTCCTGATCACATTGCTTCTGCTCTTGACCTCTCACCTGCCTCGATATTGGACGCTTGTCGCATTAGATTGCCTAACTGCGCTCCTTGTTTCTCTGACCACTGCCAATCTGTTTAGTCTCATTTCTCTTCACGCTCCAGAATCCGTCCAAGGTAGCATCATGGGCCTCAGCCAATCCGTTGTCACAGTAGGCCAGTTCGCTGCCCCCGTTGTAGGTTCATTCGCCTCTCTTCAAAATGTCCCGATCTTTTATTGCATCGCAGCTCTTTCGACACTGATCGCATTTGTGCTTTATCAATTTGTATACAGGAGAATCCAGCAATGAACATATCTGAGATAAAATTCTTCAAAAATCCAGCTTCTTAGAATGGCAAGGAGGTAGATTCATGGATTGGCGAGAAGCATTTAAATGCAGCACTATCAATCATCGAGGACCATATCTCTCATTCATTGCGTGGGCTCTCAATGTGGAAGTAAAGACCATCGCTGAAATCGGCGTCAACCGAGGAGAGACGTCTAAAACCTTTCGTCAATTATTTCCTGAAGCTCAGCTTTTTCTTATTGATCCTTGGCAGCTCACATCCGAATACCTATATAGTGCAACTCCCATCTCGCGCAAACAGAAGCATTATGACAAAGCCTATGGCTT
>JASHXO010000006.1 GCA_030043495.1 Candidatus Rhabdochlamydia sp. | reverse complement strand
TATTGGTGGATCTGGATTAGCGGATCGATGGATGACCACTGGCAAAGAACCCATTCTCTCAATGAATCCTCAATCGAAAAGTTCTTTTCTTCCTCAAGCTTTTCGCGATATGGATTTTCAGATCCACGCTGAAGATCCGACTAAAGGCGTTTGCAGAACAATTCATCATGAACTATTAAGATTATGTTCAAAGATGGTCCATCAGGAAAAAAGAGATTTTGATAAACATAGGTACGATCCTAGATTTTACTCTTTAGATTTGCAGACACTCTGTGACTCCAATTCTGTGATTCATTTTGGAGGAGGAGGAAACGATGAGATGGAGATCGGCAAAGAAGAAACATCTAGTACAGAAATCGCTGCCTTTGTAAGCGGTCCTGACTATGCTGAAAATAAGTTTTTAATCGATCTCATTCAAAAAATAAAAGATGCCCAAACAAGTATTACGATCGACCATATGTATTTCCATCCCAATCAAGAATTATTAGATGCTCTCATAGAGGCTTCAAATCGCGGTGTGCAAATTACTCTTATTACAAATTGTTCTGGAATTTCTATGCCTGGAACCCACGAGCTATTTGTGGAATTGTCTAAAAGCAATTGGAAAAAGCTCTTTCAAGGAAGAGTGAAACCAAATATCAAAATATATGAATTTAAAGTCAGTCGAACGACATTGCACAAAAAAATCGTGATTATCGACGAACAATATTTGGCAACGGGAAGTTCTAACCTTGGACTCAAAAGTATGGAAGGAATGATGGACTATGAATTTAATTTAATGATTAATTCTAAGGAACTTGCAAAACAAACTTTAGATATCCTCAAAGAGGACATTCAGCTTTGTGAAAAAGTGGCAGACGATCAAGCTCCTGTCGATGACCTGAATTCTCAGATTCTGCAAAAGGCAATGTCTCCTCTAAAATATTTTTTATAATTAGACAGACTGGGAATGAAGTGAAATTATACCAAAAAGGAGATTCAGAGAACGTCTCTTAGTATTTCTGGAGATGAAGGCTTGCTCGTCTTCTCTAATTCATGGCCGATGAAACGTCCAGCAGGAATCATGATCAGGGCAAAAGAGATGGCGAGAATGCCGGCAAAGATGGCGCTTTCGCTTGGTCCTCCCATAATGAGAAAGAGGACAATGCTAAGAAATGAAGAAGTGCCCCTGCCCAACCGCGAGCCGATGCCATCGATGATTAATTTTCCTTTGATTTGGGCCTCTTGGTTTAATGGGATGAAGGCGAGCTCTTTGATCGCATCAAATAACGTGTATTTTGCGGCGCGGCCGATGCAAAAATGGGTGCTTCCTAAGATCACGGCAAACATGAGCGGGGACGATCCTGGAAACAAGCCAAGTTTTCCAAGATAGATGGCAAAAAAGAACGCGAATGTGATCGTGACCATGAGAATGGGGGTAATCAGTACCGTTCGGCTCCAACGATAGGTCTGCAACAAATGAGGCGTGAGGATAAGGGCACTAAAGGCTGTGATAATTCCCATCCAAAACGACAGGTTTCCCATGTATTGGCAATAGTCCGAAGGGGAAGGGTATTTGCTTTTCAATGTCTCGAGAAAGATCAACTCCCCTAAAGCGTAGCACACATATTCGGCGATCACTAGGAAAAAAAGGGAGCTGAGAAACGGGGATTTCATCAAATAACGCAAACTGGAGGAAAGCGAGAGGAGGCGGCTCGAGAAAGGTTCTTTTTTTCTCACGTTTGCCTCATCTTGGGATTCTTCGTGGGCAAAGGAAAGTTTTCTAGTCTGCAATTTTTTGAATAAAGATCTAAATATAAAGAGCGTTAAGAACCCGCATAGAAGTAAACACAGTGTTAGAAGATACAATGAATGTTGCCAGCGCTGCGGGGAAAGTGCGAAATGGTTCCAACTAAAAAGAGATGTGCAAAAAACAGTGATTGGTCCTGCAAGGATAGTCCCAATGCTCGTACCGAGCAAAAGGGGAGGGTAAAAACGTTTTGCCTCTTCCAAAGAAAGATTTTGATTCAAGAACCCCCAAAAAATTACTGAAAGGAGAGCGACTTTCCAAAGTTCCGACATGATATAAAAAACCATGTCAGGCCAATGGGTAAAAACGACTTTAAACCTAGAAAATTCTATTAGGAAGCCTAATTTGCTTTCCAAAAGAGTATGGATTTGTTCCCGATGAGGGTAAATCCAGAAGGCAAAGACGATAAAGAAAGCGAGAAAGAAGAACAAAGTCGATGAGAAAATAAATCTTAAGGAAAAAAAGCGCATTAACCGAGAAAGAACCCAGGTCAGCAAAATCGATGCAGGAAAAGTCCCAAAAAGTTCGAAATAGGGGATAAATGCGGCGCTCCCGCCAGTATCTGCGACGACAAGCGTATTGCGCATGCTCCGTAGAATGCTAAAATTAATATTAACAAGACAGACAATGACAAACATCGCCCCAAAGAATGTCCACTCGGTGCGCTTAACAGGAAACATCAATTTTTTGAACATATTCAGGTCAATTGGATAGTGAGAGGAGCATTCTAGGAGGTGAATCTAAATTATTGCAAGCTGCTTTTTCCTTTATAATATTGGGCTCGAATGACTATCCTTTTTTTTCAAAAGAGTCTATTTCTATAGATATGTCTTCCTTTTTGTTATCACTGACTTTGATAATTGCTGCATTTCTGATTCAGCTTGAGAAAAATCATTGGGTTTTAGTATCATCGTCATTTTCCTAAAATCATTTAACTTAGTTCTTTATGTCTTTCATTTTTGAACCTTTAAAATATCTAAAACAGCAATATCCTACACTACAGCCCACTGTCCTTGAATTCTTGAACTATTCGCAAGTATTGGAAGTACCTTTTAATTTTCCATCTTCTCCACATCCATTAGCAAAATTTGCAAAAATAATTCAAAGGGTGAGAGAAAATCCGAATGACATAGAGAACCTTATAAATTCATTTGACTCTCTCGATACTGCCTCAAAAAGCTTATTTGCAGATAAAAAAATTGAAACCTTTTTAAGGAATTCCTCCGAACTTCAGCAGCTGTATTCAGGACCTAATCAAGGAGCATTTGATCGATTAGACGTGCACGTTAAAAATACACTGGCTAAGCATATTTATGATCGTTCCACTGATCCGAATAAAAGCAATTGGGGATCGGAAGGCGGTGAAAGGCATGCTCTAGATAATGCTGATTGTCTCAGAGATGCAGTGGGTCGTCTCGCAGATCAAGATATCCTTGGCGCATGTGAAGAGAAAATTAGAAATTTTGCAGTGAATTTTTACCAAAATCTCTCCCATCGTGAGAAGGAATCGATCCATGGATCGGTTTACCATATTGCTGGAAGACCTCGAACCCAAGACTATGACTGGGGCCGAACCTATGCGCTATCTGACTCTGCTCGTCTTATTTCAGCCTTGCATTGCCACAGCAAAATTCCTGGACCTACAAAACAGGCTTCTTTTTTAAAGAGTTGGGAAAATGATAAAATCCCCGTTCCTTCTCAGTATTATACTATCGAAGGCAATGAGCTTTCTCGAGGAGAAATCAATTACATTAATGGAATGTTAAATTCTTACGATCAAGCTCTTCAAAATGCTCGCAGAATGCGCGAGGCATATTTTCCAGGAATTGCAATGCATTGCGTTTATGCTGCCAGTCAAGGACCTTGGGACTTGGCATCTGCAGCGCTAACTCAAGCACATC
>JASHXO010000165.1 GCA_030043495.1 Candidatus Rhabdochlamydia sp. | reverse complement strand
TAACTAGCGCTTAGCGTTTCGAGATAATGAGGAATTTCCATTCCTGCAACAAGTCCGCCAAAGATACAGGAAAGCAATGAGTTGGCACCGAGGCGGTTTGCACCATGATATTGGAAATCCGATTCCCCGACGTTAAAGCAACCAGAAATATTGGTCATCTGCCGGAATCGCTGCATGCGATCGGGATCATCAGCAGCCGGCCAGTCGACCCAAGCACCGCCCATTGAATAATGAACGGCTGGAAAGATTTTCATCGGAAGTTTATGGGGATCGTCGCCTGTAAACTTACGATAGATATCAAGGACCGATTCAATCTTATATTGAATTTTAGCAGAAAGATGGGAGACATCGAGATAAACCTGCATGCTGCCATCAATTCCAAGCCCAAGCTCGCAAACGCGCAATACTTCGCGGGCACCGATGTCGCGAGGCACAAGGTTGCCAAAAGCGGGATACATCTCCTCGAGGAAATACCACGGCTGTCCAGTGACGCCGCAGGGAACCGTTCTACCATCGGGAGCCGTGATCGACTTTGAAGAATCGCCATAGACCCAAACTCTTCCTCCTTCACCGCGTGCTGACTCGGAGATCAGTCGCAATTTGTCTTCTCCTGGGATTGCTGTCGGATGAATCTGAATGAATTCTCCATTGGCATATTTCATCCCTTGAATATAAAGACGTCCATTGGCAGCCCCAGTACAGAAAGTCGAATTGGTTGATTTTTTAAAGATCAACCCTGGTCCTCCCGTTCCAAAAACAACAGCATCTGCTTTTAAAACATCGAGTTTTAAATTGTTGAGGTCCATGATCACAACGCCGCGGGCGCACCCTTCGTCATCGAGAACGAGCCGCATGAACTCGTGATGTTCACATTTTTCAACTAGTCCTTGCGCTTCATAACGGCGCACTTGTTCGTCCAAAGAATAGAGCAGCTGTTGCCCAGTTGATGCGCCACAAAAAGCTGTGCGATGATAAAGGGTTCCGCCAAACCGCCGAAAATCAATATTGCCTTCAGGAGTTCGATTAAAAGTACAGCCGAATCGATCCAGCATTCGAATAATCCCGGGAGCCGCAAGGCACATTTCGAGAACAGGTGGCTGATCGGCGAGAAAATCGCCTCCTTTAATTGTATCGTAAGCATGAATGAGGGGAGAATCCTCCTCATTTTTTAAATTCATCGCTGCGTTGATCCCGCCTTGAGCGCAAACAGAATGTGACCGTTTGACTTTTGTCACGGAGATAATCTTGACATGACATCTATTTTCAGCAAGTTTCATTGCACAGCTCAAGCCAGCAAGACCTCCGCCAACTACGATGACTTCTTTTCCCATCTTTCGAACCACCTTTTTAAGAGTGCGTTAATGATTGTTGTTAACTGCTTTTACCGAAATAAACAAAAACCCATTAACGTACTCTAAGTCCTTAAATTAATCCAATAAGTTCCCCATACGGCAATCAGTCCAAGGAAGAGAAGAATTGCCATGAAAACAACGGAGACGGTGACCCATGCTCTTTGGGCGACCATCTTCAGCACCCATCCCCAAGTGATGAGGAATGTCCAAAATCCATTGCAGGCATGAAAACAAGCTGCGATCACAAAAATCGTGTACAGCACAATATAAATGGGATTTTTAAAAGTATTGCGCACTGCTAATAAAGAAGCTGTGCCAAATTCTTTTGCGCAAGCAATGACATGTCCTGGGGACAACTTTTCTTTTTCCAATGTCTGTACAAAATTGACATGAGCTTGGTAATTTTGCGCAGATCCTAAAACGAGCGCTTTTTGCGTGCTATACTCTTGCGCAACAGGCCCAGTCCAAGGATTAAACTTTTCTTTCTCCATCCTTTTTGCAACTTCCAATAGAGTTTGCTCTTTGCCACGTGCATTCAGAGCAGCTCTTTCCTTTGTGACTGCATCAGCATTAAAGAGAGCGACATTGAGGCAGTCCGCGAGAGTGTAAAGCCCATTGTCCATCGAGATGTTCACGAGATAAACGGTCTGATCACCGACATGGACCTTTTCTGGATATTCTAAAAAACGAAACTTTGTGACATGTAAAATGATCCCAATTAACAAAATCCATGAAGTGATGCGCTGCCATGTATAGGCTCGATTGCGTTTCAAAGGCAAGTAAGGTGTACTCCCATCGCTGCGATTGCTATTAAATTTCCCTGTCAACAAATATTTCACTCCCCAAATGGCATGAATTAAAATCGGAACCCCGATCAAGGTGATCTCGATCACTTCAAGATAAGGCAGGTTGTGAATTGCATTGACCATATCGACAAAACCCTGCCCATTACCCCCTAGCCAAAGGGCAGCTTGCGAATTAGTGAGCAAGTGTTCGATTAAAAATAAAACGATCCAAAGGCCCATCAAGGAATGAATTCTTCGCCAGATAAATGCTTTAGGCGTTGCAACAGGAGCGGCGGACATGAGAAATCCTCGAGTAAAACAGCTTTACATTTTTTCACAAGAAACTGTGAAGATGAGCCAATCCGCAAAGAACGGTGATTTTATACGGATAAGCTCATATTAACACTTGTTTTTACATGTTATAGAACTTTTGAAAAAGAAAAAAACGCTTCAGCATTTTCATGTATGGATGAGGCGAGTTTTTCAAGTGATATCCCTCTGGCGTGAGCAATGATCTGCGCAGTTTCTGGAAGATAAGCAGGTTCATTCAACTTGCCACGATGACTTTGCGGTGCAAGATAGGGAGAATCTGTTTCGATAAGCAGTCGATCCAGTGGAACATATTCTGCCACCTCTCTCAACGACTCCGATTTTTTAAATGTCACAATGCCACTAAGAGATAGATACCACCCGCGGTCTAAAACAGCTTTTGCTTCCTCGAGAGTTCCCGTGAAACAATGTAGAACTGCAGAAAAGCCGCGGTATTCTTGATCTGCCATTGAAAAAAGATCGTCGAATGCATCTCGACAATGAAAAATGAGCGGAAGTTTAGTCTGGGTTGCCAAAGAAAAGTACAACGATAGATATTTCTGCTGTTCTTTACGATTGGAGTGTTCATAAAAATAATCCAAGCCCGTTTCTCCAATCGCAATCAATTTTCCTTCTGCTGTGCAGCGCTCGACAAGGGGAAAAAAAGAAGCGCCTTCAAGTTCGACATCATGCGGCGTTGTAGCGGCAGCGTTAAAGATCCAGGGATAATTGTCCCGCAGCAAAAGTCCTTCTTTTAAACTGGTTTCATCCGTACAGATATTGACGATTTTGCTGATTCCTTTTTCTTTTGCGCGAGCCAGTACATCTTCTACAACAGGAAGGATCTGTTCTGATGTTAGGTGGGCATGAGTGTCGACAAATGAACATTTTACAGGCATATAGGAATCTGATAGGTAAGAGAAACATCGATCTTGACAACATCTTCATGGGACAATTTGCGCACATGAGCAAAATCGCAATCAGAAAAAGCTTTTGGCTTTTTTAAAATATCGAGCAAAATATAAGGAGATACTTCGATAAATTCATATCCATGTACAAAATCCGTTCCATTGAAATCATGAGAAAATTCTTCTTCGATTTGTGCTGACCAATCGCGCTGCCAATTATGGCCCCAGCTAACGACCTTGCGCATTAGCTGCTCTTTTGTTCTCACCCAACTATAATGATGAAACATCGGCTTGCCATCAATACCAGGTATTCTCCTCGTTTTATTCCCAAACACACCATCGTAGATTCCAATCCTTTCACGCTCCACCATGAGAATTGACCCATCTAAGATCTCTTTTTTCACTAAAAGTGGAGAATCTTCCCAAGATTTAGCTTGCAATCGACTTTCACGAAAGTACCAATAATTGTAAAAACGAATTGCCACATAATCTTGATAGGGAAATGTCTTTAGCCATTCGGAAAAGCGCAGAGTGTCTGCAATCTCATCACAATCGAGGAAAAAAGCATAGAAAATCTCTTCTTTAAGAAAAAATCTGCCAATCATCCGCCCTAAATTATGCCAGTAGACTGAAGAATGCGCTCCATACAAACTTTTATCTTTGTTGAAAGGAAATTCGATAAACTGAACATCAGGATTTTCAGCATAAATCCGATTCAGCGTATCACGGTTTTCTTCTTTGCCATCAAAAAAATGATCGCAAACGGGAACGACGACTTGAGCAGAAACAGATTTTACGGAATCAATGCAGTGGCGCAAAAAAGGATAATCATTACTGCAGAAATTAATGATTGTTCCGAGTTGCGCCGAGCAAGAATTCATATTCGAGTTGCCGTTTAAAAGCTTCTTCCCTGCTCACCATAACGACATTGGGGAAACGATGCAAGCTATTTAGGTGCTGTTCATAAGACGCATCAGAGATCTGAGGAACAGTTTCTAAGAGAGGATCAAAAACGGATTCGGTTTCGCGATAGCGATAATGCCGAATAAAATCTTGACCATTGAAAGGGCGTGAAAATTCTTCTTGAATGAGGCTTTTCCAATCTCTTTCCCAATAATGTCCCCAAGAAGAAAATTTCTTAATGAGCTCTTTTTCCGTCCGTACTCCGCTGTAATGGCGGATCATCGGGATGCCGTCGTATCCACGTACGCCAAGAACTTTTTTGCCAGACAGACATTGAAATAGTCCCATCCTCTCATCTTCGTCCCACAAAAATTTGGGATCAATTACTGCTTTTTTAACCAGTAAGCTCAGATCATCGCAGGTCGACGCTTCAAATTTTGCTTCTCGGAAATGCCAGAATCCTGCAAACCGATAGACGGAATGGTCTTTTAAATCCGCTTTTTTCAACCAATCTTTGAACCGCCGGCAATCGACGATCTCATCACAATCGAGAAAGAATAGAAATTCCGTGTCGGGAAAAGAATAGAAATAGCTCAACCAGCGTCCTGTATTATGCCATTCGTGCCGCCAATGAGGGTGTTCGGGGTAAAGAGGAGAGAAAGGGCGATAGCTTTGTCTAGCATCAAAATTAAACTCGAGAAATGTGCAATTGGGAAAGGAGCGAAATGCCTCTTCTAGCAGGCCGTAGTTTTCTCTTGAACCATCGAAAAAATGATCGCAAACAGTGACGATCACCTGCTCGCAAAAAGCAGAAACACCAGCGATGCAGTGCTTTAAAAACCGCCAATCGTTTGAACAAAAACTAATGACAGCACTGATTCTTGAAATTTGCATTGAGTTTATGTTTATATCGACGAGAAGCTTGATAGTGCTCAATCACGACTTCCTTCTCTGAAATGAACAAATCATCAAAATCAAAGATTTTAGCATATTTGAGCGGCATAGGCAGAAAATGGATATCTTCATTGCGATGCAACGCATCGCGAAGCGCGACCTGGTCCCAAAATTCTATGGTCCTATTTTTGTCATTCAAAGCTTTATTGACTTCCAGGCACCATTCTTCTAAAAGTTTCAGTCCGGCAGAATTGTTCTTAACAAAGATAGTATTCGAGATAATTCGCGATTCATGCATTTTTGGTAAAAATTCATTCATTCGCACAGAGACATCATAAGCATGAAGTTCGCTAAAATCCGTTTGTTGTTTAAAGACAGCATCGGCGTCCACCCATAGCACAGAGCGGTTCCATTGCTTGACCTTCTCTAAGATAAAAAAAGATTTTTGGGCACAATTTGTTTCCCAACTTCCTTTCGAGTGGATTCCGACGATATCCGCTTCGATTTTTTGATCTGCGCAAGAATGAATTAACTTTTTCACTTCCTCTTCATAAGGAGTTCCTAATGTATAAAATGAAATGACAATGGGCTTCATATCATTCTTTTAGCCTCTCCAAAAGCGATAACGGCGTGAAGCCTGATAATGTTCAATGACAATTTCTTCAGGATCAATCTCCTGGGCGTCAATGTCAAAAACCTTCGCGTAGGCAATTGGAAGCCGAACAACCCTCACTTGTTCGCCGCGTTCAATCAAATCGACAAGAGAAATTTGATCTAAAAATTGTAAATCTGCTTTTTTGTCGATCCAAATCTGGCAATGCTCGCACCATTTATCGACGAATTTTAATCCGCGTTGCGTATAGTTTAAGAAGAGAGACCCAGAGAAATATTTAAAACGCCTATCATTTGAAAACCTTTTCATTTCGCGAAAAGCCAGATCGCTGTGGGACAGCGAAGAAAAATCGGGCTTTTTCTTAAAGACCGCGTCTGCATCGACCCAAAAAATCGGACGCTTTTTCTCCAAAAGTTTTTTGCGAATGAAAAAAGGTTTGATGGCGCAGTTGCGTTCCCACGACCCTTCGGAAGGAATTCCATCGACTTCAGCTTCAATGCCATGCGAATTGCAGGAGGCAATTAATGACATCGCTTCGAGTTGATAAGGGGAATTCTCTGTATAAAAACTGATGACCAAAGGATCTTGAGACATCCTTGACAATTAGCTCCTCTTTCAGGTATTCCTAAAGAGACTTCGGTTAAAATTGACCGATTCTTTATCAATTTATTGCAAACAGCACATTCATGAGCATCACTATCCAGTTGGCAAATATCGGTGCCTTCGTCACAGCCTATGCCCAATCCGACTTCCTTGGTAAACTTATTATCTTAGGATTGATTTCTTTGTCCATCCTTTGCTGGATCATCTTGATCCAAAAAGTCTGGATGACGCGCCAAGTTGAACAAATTTCCAAAGCATTTCATAAAGCTTATCAATTGAATAAAGAACGTCTTTTGCATCTCGAACTCGAAGAGCTCCCTAAACCAAAAAATAAATTAACCCCCCACCCCTACGCAGAAATTTTTCGAGAACTAAAGACTAAAACTGTTGAAATCCTTAATAAGAACCATTTTTTTTCCTCAAAACACTCAGGCAAGGAAATCGGACAGGTTTATCTTTCTCCGAATGACCTCGAAATTGTCGAGACACATGTTTTAACGACAATTTCAACTCAGATTAAGCTTCTCGAAAAGAATCTTTTCATCCTTTCGACAATCATTACACTCGCTCCTTTTCTGGGACTTCTGGGAACCGTTTGGGGAATTTTGATCACTTTCTCTGAATTGCATTCGGGAGGAACAGCCGGATCGAACACTGCTGTCCTTGGAGGATTATCAACTGCCCTTTCGACAACGGTCCTTGGGTTGCTCATTGCCATTCCTGCACTGATCTCCTACAATTATCTCAAAAATGCGATCAAGAATTACGCTTCGGACATGGAAGAATTTCTCTATCAACTTCTTTCTTCCGTAGAGCTGCAATATCGCAAAGCGGACATTACATAAGCAGGCTTTGAAGATGCTTATAAATATTTAAGAGGACTGCTTAATAGCATGATGCGTAAGGTGCGCCTATCAGCTCTCAAAGAGGGGGCATCTGAGGAGACTCCCATCAATCTGACGCCGCTTATCGACGTCGTCTTTGTCGTTTTAATCATGTTTATCATTATCGCGCCTATGCTCGAGCTCGATCGCGTCCAATTGGCCTCCGCAGCTCAGCGCGAAAATAAAGAGATGGCTGTCGTCCAAGAAAACAGTCCCCTGGCTATCCACGTCCACGAAGACAATACAATTTGGATCAATCAACGGATTGTGACAGAAAAAGAGTTGATTCAAATCTTAAAACAAGCAAAACGCGTTTATCCCCAAAAAATTCCGCAACTCTTTCATGATAAAAAAGCTCAATTTGGCACCTATCAAACGATCAAAAACGCAGTAGAAATCGCAGGTTTCGAACAGCTCGATGTCATCCTCCAACCGGGCTGAAGTAAGCGAACTTACTTAATTTGGTTTTCTCAAGTAGAGGCCTTCTTTGCAATTTAATGATGGGAGACAAAAGACAAAGCGCAAACGCATGATGAAGAGACCTTAAAAGTTATGATTAAAACACCATGATATCTTCATTACTAGTCCATTTTCGTAAAAACTCCCTCATCAACACATTCTTGCTGTTTGTGGTCAGTCTGCATTGTTTCTTTTTGCTGATTCTCCTCATTTCTCCGACTTTCATCTTCCCAAAAAAACAACACAAGCCTTTGATCGTTAAGACAATTGTTCCTAAGCCTTTAGCAAAGACAGCAATTCAAGAGAAAAAAGGCTTTGCCCAAAATGCGATTTCCACATCGCCACCATCATCCAAACCTGTCCAAAAACCCGCGCCAACATCTAAGCAACAGCCAATGCCAAAAGCGCTAACGCAGCCAAAAAAAGAACCAGCCATCGCAGATAAACAACTCAGCAAAACCAAACAGCCCGCCGCTAAAAAAAATCCGTCTCCTCAAAATCGAGCCAAAATTTCCGACTCTCTTATGAGAGAGCTCGAAGAAAGCATTGCCAAAATTGAAAATAAAAGCGGCAAAGGAGCGAGCAAAAAAACACCTTTTAGCAGCAAAGCCCTTGCGCCGATCGCTTTGCAAATCGACACTCCTTCTAATGAGCTTTCAAACGTAGCGGAGAAGCAAAGCGATTATACAGATGCTTTAATTACACATCTTCACCAATGTTTAAGTCTTCCCGAATACGGAGAAGTTAAAATTCAATTGAGCTTGCGTCAAGACGGCACAGTCTGTAAAGTAATCGTCCTTAAAGCGCAAAGTGAGAAAAACAAACAGTATTTGGAAAGCAACCTGCCGCAGTTAAAATTTCCACACTTTGATGGTGCTTATGCCAGCAAAAAAGAACACACTTTCGTTTTGACATTTTGCAACGAATGGTGAACCCAGGTCTTAAGGGCTGAGTGTCCGTCGGAGGGCGGATGAACTGGTTTGAAATTTAAACCTTTGAAAATGTGTTTCAGAAATTTTATACCGAAAATAATTCAAAAGCTGGAAATTTAGCAAGATGGCTGCGCAAATTTTTTGTCTGGAGTGAGCGGCGCGAGTGAAGACAAAAAATGTGCTGCATAGCCAACGTAATCAAAAAGTATTATTTCAATTTCGAAATAGGTTCATGATAAAGCATTTGAAAATCGGGAAAATTATATGAATTGGATCTTATTATTCTTAATCTCTGTTATTCCTGCCGTTGCTTTTACTGCTGAAACTGATCAAAGCC
>JASHXO010000164.1 GCA_030043495.1 Candidatus Rhabdochlamydia sp. | reverse complement strand
ATTGTAAAGTTGTTTAAGATCGGGATCGATCTCGAGGGCTTTATCCAAAGTCATATTGGGATCTTCAGGAACAAGCTTGGCGATTTCATTAACCCTTGCCAAAGGCACGCTTAGGACACGACCGACATCTTTGATCGCCATTTTCGCTTTCATCGTCCCGAATGTGATGATCTGTGCGACTTTTTCCTTCCCATACTTGCGTACAGTATAGTCGATAACTTCAGCTCTTCTGTCCATGCAAATGTCAACGTCAATGTCGGGATAAGAAATGCGCTCAGGGTTGATGAACCGCTCGAAGAACAAATTGAACATCAATGGTTCAATGTCCGTGATCCCGATCAAATAGAGAACGATCGAGCCCGCTCCCGATCCTCGCCCAGGCCCCATGGGAATGCCATTTTTTTTCGCCCAATTGATGAAGTCCCAAACAATGAGAAGATAGTCTCCCATTCCTTTTGGCAAGATCACGTTGAGCTCATAATCTAATCGTTCACGAATAACTTCCAGTGGATCGCGACCAGGGTATTTTTCTGTGACTTTTGCCAATCGTTCTGGTGTGTATCTTCTGGGAACGCCCTCTTCACATAAGTTGCGCAAAAATTTTTCCGCTTCTGTTAGCCGCTCTTCCTTTGAAAAAGTCTTGCACTCGAGATGCGGCGGAACAAAAACTGGATAAAACTTTGTCTTAAAATCAAACTCAAATTGACATTGCGAAGCAATGATCGCAGATTCTTCTACTGCCTCGGGAATATCCGCAAATAAGGATTGCATTTCCGCTGGCGATTTAAAGTAAAGTTCGTGCGTGTAAGTGATCTGGCGCTTTGGATTGCGGACGCGCTCTTTTGGATTGCCATGTGAATCTTTTTCCCAAATCTCGCACGGCTCCCCCGATTGAATATTCATCAAGATTTCATGGGCTTTCCAATCCTCTTTATCGATGTATCGAGAATCATTTGCCGCTACACATCGAATCCCTTTTTCTTTCGATAAAACCAGCAGACGTTCATTGACTTGTTTCTGCCCTTTGATAGTATCGAGGTGTTGCTGATAAAGCCATCCTTCTTGATCTATTTCATCGCGGCGAATATCTTCATCGCTCATTTGATGGCGCAGGAGTTCGAAATAGTAGTTTTCTTTGAAAACGGACTGAAACCACTCGATTTCTACTTTGAGCTCTCCTTCTTTTCCCTGAAGGATCTGGTGTGCCAATATGCTGTTATGCGGACCGGATAGACAAATCAGCCCTTCGTTGTGCTTTGAGAGAAGCTCTTTATCAATCCGTGGCGTGTAGTAAAATCCTTCAAGATGAGCCAAAGAGCTAAGGATACAGAGATTTTGATATCCCTGTTTATTTTTAACAAGAAGCACAATTGGAAAACCATTCGGCATTCCAGGAATGCGCTTCTTGTCGTGGCG
This sequence comes from Candidatus Rhabdochlamydia sp., assembly GCA_030043495.1. Classification (GTDB taxonomy): domain Bacteria; phylum Chlamydiota; class Chlamydiia; order Chlamydiales; family Rhabdochlamydiaceae; genus CAJCIW01. The sequence continues at coordinate 10,471 of JASHXO010000164.1, read as the reverse complement.
CGATTGGGGAGCGACAAATAGTTCACATCCGATGATCGGTTTTACATCAGCGCTCTTGCAGGCTTTGAAAAATTCAACAGCCCCATACATGTTGCCTTGGTCGGTCAAAGCAACTGCAGGCATGTTGAATTCTGCAGCTGCCAAAGCGATCGCTTCGACGGAAGCAGAGGAGCTTAAAATCGAATATTGGGAGTGAACGTGAAGAGGAATCCAACTCATGATAAATCTACCTAGTGCTCTGTAAACTTAATTTTTGCGGTTTCAGCTACGTCAAAGCCCCGCGGTTAAGCGATCGTAAAGCGCGCTGTATTAATTCATTAACCGCGGGGCTTTGACGTAGCCGAAACCGCAAAAATTAAGTTTACAGAGCACTAGTTAGCAGTCTATCATACTGGAATGAATTTTGTTATAAAAGGTTATAAACCCAACTTGTCCCCTAACTTGCATGGCAAATTGAGCGAAACATGCGAGATATAAGATTCTTGACGAAGCCAAGGTCGCAACCTTGGCTTTCTCACGAATCTTGCATTTTACCTATCTCGCTGCCGCGTCTAAGGGAGGTTAGGGGACAGGTTGGGTTATTAAGACAGGAAATTTCTCAAGGGCAAAGGATTGTCCCCGAGCGAAAGAGTTTTATTTTCCGTTTTTAAAGGTTTATTCTTCTTTCATTGCTTTCACTGTTTCGACAGTCCCAACAGGGTCTGCAGCGGAGCCAGCAGGCTCGAGCTTTGCCGCAGTCTGATCTTGAGAAGTAAATTTTGGGTTGCTTTTGATTTTCCATAGCGGCAGCAGCAAGATGACTGAAACAGCGCCACAGATACCCAAAGCGACAAAGAAACCATACCATCCCCAAATTTCAGCAATTTTACTGATGGGATAGCCTGCAGTCGCAGCACCGAGATAAGCGATCCAGCCGACGAAACCATTGGAAGTTGCAGCCGCTTTTTTATGAGAAAGTTCAACAGCAGCAATCCCAATGAGCATTTGAGGGCCAAAGATCAAAAAGCCGATCGTGAACATTAAGATATAATCGAGGATGACCATGCCAGCAGGGGAAAGATATAGGCCTGCAATAGCGAAGATGACTGCGATACTAAATAGGACATTGATCGGTCCGCGTCTTCCTTTAAAAATTCTATCGGAAGCCCATCCGGCCGCTAAGCTACCGAAAACTCCTCCGATTTCAAACCAGAACACGCTTCCGCTAGCGGTCATCATGGAATATCCTTTCTCCTTGATGAGAAACAAGGCGCCAAAGTCATTGATGGCCTGGCGGATGATGTAGACAAAGAAATAAGAAATCGCGAGGACCCAAATGTACTTATTGCTAAGAACATGTTTGAACAGCATCTCTTTGACGGAGATTTCTTTTTCCTCAGAATGTTTAGCGGAAGGAAAATCGTTTTTAAACTTCTCAATTGTCGGGAGTCCGAGAGATTGGGGAGTATCTCGAAGACGGTTCATTAAGAAGAGTCCAATTCCAATACACATGACACCCGGGACATACATCGCATAGCGCCATCCCCATGTTTGAGCACAAAATGCGGCAACCAGAGGAATCAGCGCGCCGCCAACACTGTGCGAGCTGCTGCAAAATCCCCACCAAGTCCCTCTTTCTTTTTGAGAATACCAGTGTGTGAGAAGCCTAGCGCAAGGCGGCCAACCCCAGCCTTGGAACAAACCGTTCAATCCCCAAAAGACTGCAAAAAAGACGATAGAAGAGGACATCCCAAAACAAATATTGAAGACTCCAGTCAAAATCAGTCCAATTGCCATAAAATAGCGCGGATTGGATCTGTCAGCGAGAATGCCGCTGAGAAATTTACTGAGCCCATAAGTAATAGCGAGAATGCTGCTTAAAATACCGAGGTCGCTAATTTGCAATCCCAAATCTTGCATCAGGACAGGCATCGCAAATGTAAAGCTTTTTCGAGTAAAGTAGTAGAAAACGTATCCAACATACATCCCGTAGAAAATGCGCCAACGCCAGTACTTATAGTGTTTGTTGACCGCATCGGGGTCTTGAATTTCAGGAGTAGAAGGGGCTGGCTTCAATATGTCTAGTATGCTCACAAAGACTCCTCTTTTTCTACTTTTGATAGTGTTCTGGCATGGAATTAGTTGTTTTTTGTCTTTTTCTCATCAGGCCACGCGGGTACGATCTCAAAAATACTACTGTTTTTACTAAAATTTTCAGACGAATGGAAGTTAAAAATAAATTCGACTAATAATCAACTTTTTCCTTTAAAACAACCGCTTTGCTATATCAAAGATTGATTTTTAGATCTCGCTCAGGCATGAATGCCCATTATATAGACAACCCAAATATGAACCTATTTCGAAATTCGAAATTTATGTCTTTAAAGTCTTTTTTTGCACCTTTAAATTCCATGTATTGGCAGACTGTCTCAAACATATTCATTCGAAATGACGCTAAAATCTGTGACAAAACGCTGCAAAAAGAATCAAATTTTTAGAATTTCGGGACAGCTATGGGCGATTTAGACAAAAACATTTATCGGAAAGAGGAGCCCTCTCCTTATGAAAAAATTATTGTCAATCCTATTGAGAAAGACCGAAAGGAAAGGGAACCCTTTACAAGCCTAAAAAACGCTACCCGTTCGCAAATATATGCAACTTTACTCTCATTTTTTAAAAAAATCCTATCCACTTTTTCTTCCAAAGAAAAAGGCCAGACTCTTGTCTTCGATCTCCGACGGCTGATTGAAAACATCATTGCCTTTAGACAACAGCTCGTGGTTCTTTCATTAGAAGATCAAAGCCATAATCCTGATTTTACGCAGCAATTGTCTGATTTATGGCATTGCATTTTGGACGATTGCAACTCTCTCTCTTTGTTGCCTGATACATCTGAGATTCTAGCTAATGTGAAATTTTTTATCTCACAGGTCCAAAATTTTCCTCCTGGAGCAGACCACACTCTCGGCTATTATTTTACTGAATATGCTGGAAAGGATTGGATCCCCTTTCCATTCATGGAATTGTTGCAACAACTTCATGAAGGATACAATGCAAGCCCCGTGATCAGCGTACTCAACAATTGGATCACTCTTCTTAATGAAATCCTTGAACTTTCCGGCTTCAAGCCTGAATAGAGCTATTCTCGATAAACAATTTTCCTAACGGAAAATTCTCATCGGGGAAAAATTTATCCCACCTCGTCTCTTGGAAAGCAAATACTCAAAGTAAAAAACACGCGAAATCCACCATAAATATTGCCACTAAAGATTTAGTTTTGAACAAAAAACCAAAATGGGCTATGGCGAGAAATCCTCATAACGATTCGAATAGCATTAAAACATCAGGCGGTTTATTATTCTTTGCTCTTATTAAAATAATTTCGATATAACTTAAAAATTGTAGGAAATGAATGAATTCCATCAACTCAAGCTTGCCTTATCAACCAATGCCTTCAGCATCTGTACAAACATGCCTACCCGAGCCGGCCAAAGATGCTCAACAGATTTTTCAAGGGATGATTTCGATTTTGAAACATACAGCAGGGAAAGTTGGAACTGACTCTCGCTATTCTTTTGGAAAAAAAATAACAGTTGAAAATGGGAAAAACCATCTAAAAATATCTCCCAATGATTTGATTTATTTTTGTGAAATGAAGTCAATAAATTCATTGGATGAGAAAACTATGGAATTTCCCTCCTCTGTGTTTGAACAGGCTCGACAGGGCGATATGATTTATTTCACAGATGATAAAATCAAATATGAATTAAAACTAAGTCCTCATATTAGACAAACAATATTTACTATTGAAGAAATCCCTTTTGATGAATGCGTAAAACGGATTAAAGAAAACTTTAAACTTTCTCCTATAGAATTTCTATATAAAGAAGACGTTCCTGAGGATTATCTCTTATTAGCAAAACATGATGAGCATTATCTTTTCCTTTCGCCATTAACTAAACGGCTTGAATTAAATAAAAAAGGAACTGTCCCTCTCAATTTTGAAGAATTAGAGTTTTTCACAAGCCACCACAACATCAATTTAATTCTGTTTGAACAACAGCTCTGTAAGGAACAATATATTGTAGAGCTCTCCGCTTGTGGACATCCAAAAATTGATATTTTCCTCGACAGAAATCACTTATATGTCCATATCGAGGATAGAAAAATCACACAAGGCCATTTATTATTTGATCGAGTCATTGTAGAAGAAGAAAAAAAGATCGATGAAAATAACGCTTTAGCGTCATTAAATAATTATGGCGTGTTAAGAATTGTGATTCCATTTTCTAAATCAGAACAAATCATTGGAAATGTTCTTTCCTCGACTCAATCTAATATACCAGTTTGTGATATAAAACCCGTCGTTACCAAAACTAAGATTTCAGTTCGCTATGATGCCGGACTCGGCAATAAGCTTTTTGTGCGAGGAGAAGGTACTCCTCTCTTGAATTGGATTCAGGGAGTCGAGATGGAATGCATTCAAGCTCCCGACCTTTGGACCTTAGAATTGGATTCCGATTTTACAAATTTGCAATATAAAGTCCTTATGAATGATGTTCTTTGGGAAAAAGACAAAAATCATGAAATCAAAGCAGGCCAGCAACAAGAAATTATACCCAAGTTTTAAAGCGGCAGTGAAGCACTAACTACAAAGCTTCTCACCTTGTCGGGAGTCGTTAACCTCTTTACTCTTTAGGAATAAGAAGGTATATTCTCTTCTTTGTCTGATTTTAGGTATGCTCTCATGGAATACTCCATTGTAAAAGGAACATTCGACGTTCTCCCCTTCGAGGCGGACGAAGAAGATAAATGGCGAGAATCAGGACGCTGGCTCTATCTGGAAGAAGTGATGCGGCGAACTGCCCGCGATTATGGCTTTAAAGAAATACGCACACCGATTTTCGAACGTACTGAACTCTTCGTTCGAGGCGTTGGAGAAAGTTCCGATATCGTCACGAAAGAAATGTACACATTTATGGACCGCGGAGAAAGATCGATGACGCTACGCCCCGAGGGCACGGCTTCCGTCATGCGCGCTTTTGTGGAAAAAAAACTCTATTCTCTCCCCGGTCTGCATAAATTCTATTACATCGGCCCAATGTTCCGGTACGAACGTCCTCAAGCAGGAAGATACCGACAGCATCATCAATTTGGGGCTGAAGCAATAGGCATTGGAGCGCCGGAGCAGGATGTAGAATTGATCGATATGGCTTGTGAGATCTATTGCCGATTGGGGCTTAAGAATTTGACTGTCCAAATCAACTCTGTAGGCGATGCCGAATCACGCGCTATGTATAAAGAAGCTTTAACCACATATTTGACTCCTTTCTTCAATGACTTATCTGAAGACAGTCAAGTGCGCTTTACGAAAAACGTCTTGCGCATTTTAGACTCAAAAGACGCAAAGGACCAGAAAATCCTCGAGGGGGTCCCGATTCTTGCTGATTTTCTCACTCCAGACGCAAAAGCGCATTTTGAAAAAGTCCTACATCTTCTCGAGGATTTAAAAATCTCATACACGGTCAATCCCAAACTGGTGAGAGGATTGGACTACTATGTAAAGACAGTTTTTGAAGTGACGACGGAGGTCCTCGGGGCACAAAACTCTATTGGCGGCGGCGGACGTTTTGATGGTCTGACAGCTACTATCGGCGGTCCCAATCTTCCTTCAGCTGGTTTTGCCACCGGCATGGAGCGGATTTTGCAAACTATGCTCAAACAAAACGTTCCATTTCCAACAGTTTCGCATCCATTTGTCTTCTTGATTCCAATGGGGGAAGAAGCGATGCGTCTTGCTTTTGAACTCGTCTGTCAATTAAGGCGTGAAAAAATTCCAGCAGAAATCGACCTCAGCGGCAAAAAAATTCAACATGGCTTGCAACTTGCAAATCAACTTAACGCTAAACACTCCATTGTTATTGGAGAAGAAGAACTCTCTAGTAAAGTTGTAAAACTTAAAAATATGGCAACTAGAGAATCTACTGATTGCACTCTGAACGGGCTCGTCTCTAAACTTAAAGCTTTATTTGAGAGATCTCATGTTTGACTATCGAAGAACCCATACTTGCGGAGAGTTGAATTGCTCCCACCTCAAACAAAACGCAACCCTGTCTGGATGGGTCCATCGCCGCCGAGACCATGGCGGACTGATCTTCATCGATTTGCGCGACCGCTTTGGCCTGACGCAATTGATTTTCGACCCCGCTGCCGTTTCTAAAGAAATGTTCGAGCAAGCTTCTCGCCTCCGCAGCGAATGGGTAATTTCCATTAAAGGAATAGTGATCCCGCGCGCTGAAGGTATGACAAATCCAAAGCTACACACCGGTGAGATTGAAATCCAAGTTAAAGAACTCAAAATTCTTTCACCCGCCAAAACTCCTCCCTTTTCTATTTGCGATGAAGAAACGGACGTCAACGAAGAGCTGCGCTTGAAATACCGTTATCTCGATATTCGGCGAGGCGATATCGCCAAAAAATTAGAAATTCGCCATAAAGCAATGCTTACAACACGCAATTACATGAGCAAGCATGGATTCCTCGAAATTTCCACTCCGATCTTGGCGAAATCCACTCCAGAAGGTGCGCGTGACTTCCTCGTCCCATCTAGGACATATCCAGGCAACTTTTATGCGTTGCCCCAATCTCCACAACTCTTCAAACAGTTGTTCATGGTCGCCGGAATGGATCGCTATTTTCAGATTGCTATCTGTTTCCGAGACGAGGACCTAAGAGCAGACCGTCAACCAGAATTTACTCAGATCGATTTAGAAATGAGCTTTGGAATCCCGGGCGACCTCATGCACCTTTTAGAAGGGCTGGTGGCCACGATTTTTAAAGAGTGTATCGGAGTCGAGATCCCGCACAATTTCCCGCATATGAAATACCGTGATTGCATGGAAAACTATGGCACCGACCGTCCCGACCTTCGTTTCGGAATGCCCCTCGTGCGAATCGACGATATTGCGGGACGTTCGACGTTCGGAGTGTTCCTTGAGCAGCTTGCTGCAGGCGGTATCGTCAAAGCGATTTGCGTCAAAGGAGGCGCTGACATTTCAAGGAAGGAGATTGAAAATTATACTCAGTTCGTCAATAAATTCGGCCTCAGTGGGCTGGCATGGATGAAAAACACCCCTGAAGGACTTTCCTCTAACATTGTGAAGTTCTTTTCCCATGATCTACTCGATGAACTCATTGCTCGCCTGAAAATCGAACAGAATGATTTGATCTTGATTGCTGCTGCACCTGAAGACCGCGTTAATCAAGCGATGGACCATCTGAGAAGAAAACTTGCAAGGGATCGAAATTTGATCGATCCTGATGCCTTGAACTTTCTTTGGGTGACAGACTTCCCCTTACTCCGCTGGAACGCAGAAGAAGGGCGACTAGAAAGCGAACACCACCCTTTTACTTCACCTCATTTTGAAGATATTTCACTTTTGGACAGCGAGCCTCTTAAAGTGAGAGCATTGGCCTATGATCTTGTCCTGAACGGCTACGAAATTGGCGGCGGCTCGCAGCGCATTCACAGCAGCGAACTACAGGAAAAAATTTTTCGCACGCTTAAATTGACATCGGAAGAGATCAAAGACAAATTTGGCTTTTTTGTTGAAGCATTGCAATACGGTGCGCCCCCGCATTTGGGTTTGGCTTTCGGCTTGGACAGAATTGTCATGGTATTGTGCAAGACAGAAAATATCCGCGATGTCATTGCATTTCCAAAAACACAAAAGGCCAGCGACCTAATGATGCAGTGCCCATCGAAAGTATCGGCCAAACAGCTTGAAGAGCTTAAAATCAAAGCCGAGCCTGTGGAAATCACTTGGATTTAAAACATAAAATAAGTTAACTTTAATCTTGATTACCTGTGAGAAACTATGAAAAAGCAAATTAGAATTCTCTCTCTACTTAGTCTCATTGCTATTTCTTCTCTTTGTGCAGAAGAAAAAGCAACGGCTCAACCCAAGGCAACTCAGGCAGCTGCACAACCTGCAGCTTCAACTAGTCAGCCCGTTGAAATCGCGCGCCTATCCGAAGCATTTGGACATGTGATTGGCAAAAATCTCGAAAATATCGGTGTAAAATTCGATATGGCCCAAGTGATCAAAGGGCTCCAAGATGCGATCGCCGGCAAAGAATCTCCAATGTCTGAGATGGAATGCATACAGGCCATTGCTTCCGTGCAGGAAAAGATTTTCAAAGATCAGTGCGCTGAAAATCTCAAAAGAGCAGAAGTCTTCCTTGCTGATAATGCCAAGGTTGAAGGAGTCATCGCTTTAGAAGATGGAAAAGTACAATACCGCATTGTCGAAAAGGGAAATGGAGCAGAGATTGAGTCTCACTTTTCTCCACAGATCCGATATACAGGCAAATACCTTGATGGATCCGTTTTTGGCGCATCGAAAGAAGAAGAGACAATTTCACTTGATGAAATCATTCCCGGACTAAAAGCGGGTCTAATTGGGATGAGAGAAGGGGAAAAACGTACCGTCTACATCCACCCCGATCTCGCCTATGGCACAAATGGATACCTGCCGCCAAACTCGTTGCTGACATTCGACGTTGAAATTGTGAAGGCCAATGCTCCAATTAAGGAAACGACTGAACCAGACATCAAAGCAAAGAATGAAATTGCCGAAGTCAAAACAGACATTCGATAATATTCTATACATAGCGCTGCAAGTTTTTGCAGCGCTTTCTTGAGAAGAAAGCCAAATGAGCATTTTCCATTATAATTTATGAGGCATGGAGGCAACAAGGTTTCTCTTAGAGTGTGTCTACGAAAAATTGTTACTTGCTTTTTGATGCATCTTTTTGCAGTTTGTAGAATTATTCTGTAGGACATAGTTAAATTAACTAGGCCAAGGAATAATTTCACGAAATGCACAAAGAGGCGCAAAAAGCAAGTAACAATTTTTCGTAGACATACTCTTAGCTTTACTCTTTTTTTATTATGCGTCTTTTTAAAATGTCCCTGACACTTCAAATGGCGATTGCCACAATCCTTGGCATCCTGTGCGGACTTTTTTTTGGGGATCTTTGTGACGTTTTTGCCCCTTATGCATCCGCCTATATCATGCTCCTCAAAGTCACTGCCGTTCCTTACCTTATCGGGGCCATTATCCATGGTGTCGGTCAGCTAAGTTCCTACCAGGCCAAGCAGATTTTAAAACGAGGATTGATTTTTATCAGTATTGCTTGGTTGATCAATATTTTGATGATTTACGGCATCACTTATCTTTTCCCTTATCCTAAATCCACACAGCTTGGCGGATACATTTCCGGAGAAATCCCCCAATTGAACTTCGCAGAACTGTTGATCCCTGACAATATCTTTTACGACCTAACGAACAACATTGTGCCGGCTATTGTTATCTTTTCTCTTTTGATCGGCATCGCCTTGATGTTCCTCAAAGAAAAAGATGTCATCATGAAGGGGATGGAAAACCTTGTCGAAGCATTAACACGTATTACAGCTTGGATTGCCCGCATCACGCCTCTGGGCACTTTTTTGATTATCGCCAACCAGATTGGAACAATTCAATTTTCCACAGTCAAGCAAGTCAGCACATATATTATTCTTTATATCTTCGGAATCTGCATCATCATATTTTGGATATTCCCGCGCCTGACCAATATGTTGACAGCGATCCCCTCATATAAATGGCTACAGCAGCTGCTCCCTATATTGCTACTCGCTTACACGACCAATGTTGTGATCGTCTGCCTTCCATACATTATCGAATTGTTGAAAAAGGAAACCCAACTCCTTGATCCCAATGATGGACGAGCTCAAAACCAAATTCAAGGTACTGTCTCCGTCGTCTTCAACTTGCCATTAGGCTCTCTCTTTATCACCGTATTCGTTTTTTTTGTTTCCACCTTTTACAACGTTCCTCTAATGATCACTTCCCAGATCGAACTCTTTGTCACCACTTTTCTCACTAGTTTAGGTGCTGTCGGACTCGGTTCATGGATCAATAGCCTTACTTTCATTCTCGACTCTCTTGGCCTTCCTCTTGAATCTGTTAATCTTTATTTGGCCACTCTACCTTTCACTGCAGGCTTCCAGTCGATGGTCTCCGTCATTGAAATCGCTTCGCTTTCACTTTTTATTACTCTTTCTTGTCGCAATATGATCGTGTTAAAGTGGGGGAAGATTCTCAAAAACGGCCTCTTTACTCTTATTCCGATCTTGCTTGTTTTTTCCGGAATTAAACTGTTCAATCCTCTTCCTGAAATTAAAAATGAGATCAAGAGCATTTACGAGTTAAACATTTCCTCATCCATCCCAATGAAAACTCATAGAAAGCTTCCAACTTCGCTTGATACTGTTGGCGATACCTTTGATCGCATCCTTACGACTAAAACGATCCGTGTTGGATACAGTCCTAGCTGTGCTCCTTTTTGTTTTCTCAATGTCGATGGCAATGTCGTAGGCTACGATATCGCTTTCGCTTATGATTTAGCCTATGATCTTGGCTGCCAATTG
>JASHXO010000163.1 GCA_030043495.1 Candidatus Rhabdochlamydia sp. | reverse complement strand
TGGTATTGCAATGAAGAGATATCCTGGGGCCTGCTCCAGTATGATCGGCATGTAATGCTTAAGGATTTTTTTAAAGACCTCAATCATTTCTATCATGCCAATCAGGCACTTTGGGAGTTCGACTTTGACCATCGTGGCTTTGAATGGATTGATTTTTCCGATTGTCAAAATTCTGTGATCAGCTATTTGCGCAAAGGGACGAATCGCTATCTGTTCATCGTGCATAATTTCACGCCCAATTTTGTCCCTCAATATTTCATTCGATTGCCCAATGTCGCTTCGATTAAAGAAGCATTTAATTCCGATAGAGAAGAATATTGGGGATCTGGCAAGATCAATGGCGGTGTGGAGATCATTTGCGATCCTAACGAACGCCGGACAGGCATACAGATCCAACTTGCTCCGCTCGCCACGATGATTTTTGAGGTGCAATTTGTGTTCTAAAATCACAAAAAATGAGTATCGCGACCTCATTGACGATGTACGAAAACATGATACTCATTATTTTGTCCATGCGAAGCCGGTCATCACAGACTATGAGTATGATCAACTTGTAAAAAAAATTGAAGAAATCGAAAAGCTGCATCCGGATTGGATCAGCCCTTCCTCGCCAACACAACGGATTGCAACTGCACTCACCAGAGGTTTCAAGCAAGTCGAACACACTGTCCCAATGCTTTCGCTCGCCAACACCTATTCCAGGGAAGAGCTTGAGGATTTTATTAAACGCGTTCAAAAATTACTCGGCCACTCTCGCGTTCATTTTTGTGCAGAATTGAAGATGGATGGTGTTGCCGTGACCGCGCGCTACGAAAAGGGAATTTTTACGCAATCACTGACACGTGGCGATGGGCACAAAGGCGACGATATCACGGCCAACATGAAGACAATTCGCTCTGTGCCTATGGAACTTTTGGGAGCTCACTTGCCAGAGGTCCTAGAAGTGCGCGGCGAGGTCTTCATGACCCATAAAATTTTCCAGGTGCTCAATGCCGAAAAAGAAGAAGCTGGAGAAGAGCTCTATGCTAATCCTCGCAACGCTGCAGCCGGATCGTTAAAATTGCTAAATCCCAAAGAAGTCGCATTGCGGAAGCTAAGCGCCGTTTTTTACGGATTTGCTGATGAGAATAACCCACCTGTAGATACGCAATATGAATGTCATCAATATTTAAAAAAAATTGGTCTCCCTGTTTTTGGTGATCAATTCCGGCAGCGATGCAAAAATATCGATGAAATTTTAGAATTTGCTGACAAGATAGAAGAGAAACGGCATAAACTTCCCTTTGATATCGATGGGATCGTCGTAAAAGCCGACGAACTTAAATATCATGACCAATTAGGCGTTACCGGCAAAAGCCCGCGCTGGGCCGTCGCTTATAAATTTGCTCCCGAACAAGCGCTGACCCGTATCAAAGACATTACAGTGCAAGTGGGCAGGACCGGTGTATTGACACCTGTCGCTGAGCTTGAACCTGTATTTCTCGCAGGAAGCACGATCTCTAGAGCGACATTGCACAATCAAGAAGAAGTGGAACGCAAAGAAATCCGAGTCGGAGACTGGGTGATCATTGAAAAAGGCGGGGATGTGATCCCCAAGGTCGTTCAAGTGGATAAAAGGCGACGGCCGCATGATTCAACGCTCTGGAAAATGCCGAAAACTTGTCCGAGTTGCGGTGCGCATGTCGTCCATAGTGAGGATGAGGTTGCCGTCCGCTGTCCTAATTCCAGAGGATGTCCCGAACAACAAATGCGCCGCATTGCTTATTTTGCTTCTAAAGATGCTATGGACATCGAACATTTAGGCGAAAAAGTGGTCGAACAATTATTTCACAAAAAGCTCGTTCACAACGTTTCTGATCTCTATGCTCTGACTAAAGAAGATCTCGCTAAACTCGACGGTTTCAAAGAAAAATCGATCCAAAATTTGTACGAAAGCATCGATCGGTCTCGGCATGTCTCCTTGGCGCGATTTACCTTGGCCCTCGGCATCAAATATGTCGGTGAAGGAACAGCAGAGTTATTGGCCGAAAATGTAGGGGATATCGAAAAGTTGGCTTATATGAACGTCGATGAACTTGAAAAGATTCCCGGAATTGGAACTAAAATCGCGCATTCTATCGTCGAATATTTCAAAGATTCTGCTCATCTTAAAGAGCTCCACATGCTTCTCAAGCGCGGTGTGAAACCAGAAACGATGAAGTTGAAACGCCGCAAAGATCACGCTTTCTCAGATAAAACTTTTGTTTTGACTGGAGCACTTACCAAGTACACGCGCGATGAAGCGACCAAGCTGATCAAAGAGCGCGGAGGAAAGGTCACGGGATCTGTGACCAAAAATACCGATTTTGTCATTGTGGGAGAAGATCCCGGCTCAAAACTTGACAAAGCTAAAGAATTACATATCAAAACGCTTTCCGAAAAAGAACTTGAGAAAATGTTATAGCTATCAAGCTGCGAAGCAGCTGACATTTAATCGGAATGTTTCTTTTGTCACTTGGACAGGGTTTTCCATAACTTTTTTGAAAGCGACCGTCACGTGGAAGTGATGCCCGCAGATGCGAGAGGGGAGTAAAAGTCGCTCGCGAAAGCTTTCTAATTCACGACTCTTGATTTCGAAGAAATAAACCTTTTCGACATCCGGCCAACGTTTAGGTTTAAGCGAGCGCAAGGCATTGATTT
>JASHXO010000162.1 GCA_030043495.1 Candidatus Rhabdochlamydia sp. | reverse complement strand
AGCAGTTACATCAAAATGGGCTGAAGAACACCCGAATTCGATCAAACACGGAAAAAAAGTTCATTGGGGAACTACCCTTGGTCAACGAGAAGTCGTAGTGCAATGCTTTTTACATGAACAAAAGTTGGTCATTCCTTGAAAACCAAAAGTAATTAGCCGATTGATTTTTTTGCATCTTCGAGATCTTTTTCCAATTGTGAGATCGTTTTTTCGTCGTCTGGCATTTTATTGAACGAGGCGTAGTCTTTTGCGATTTTTGCATTCTGTTCGAGTAGTCCCTGTCTGTTTAGTTCGCGAGCGCTTTCATTTAAAACTGAAAGCGCCTTTTCCATGACTTCCTGGAATTCTTTTTTCTGGTAGGGATTGTCGGACTTTACATAGTGCTGGACAGCGTCTTGAAAGAGCTGTGCACCATCCTTATATTCTTTCTCATACATATGAATTTCACGTGGTGTGTGAGTTGGCCCACCTGTTCCGTCTATGCTTGACATAAAAATTTCTCCTTTCTTATCTTTCTACTTGCCAAAATTTCCTAAAAAAGTTCAATGTAAATCTTATATGAAACACTTTTTACTAGCTCTTTCTCTTTTACTTCCAGGTCTAGATAGATCAATAGAAGCAGCGATGCTTCCTGTTTCCGCACAACCCAAACAGGATGATCTTTTCGTTGCACAACAGCAGGATCAAGAGGAACAACAACCTCAAGTAACACCAGCTCAGCACAAAACCCCTGAAGAAATCCAACAGGAGTTAATAGAAGCGCAGGCCAAATATGAACACGCTTTAAAGCTGTTCAATCCCTGGTACACTGGGCCATTGATCACGCCATCAGCGACAATGGTAGCTCCTGGTTGGGCGATGTGGCAGCCGTACATTTATTTCACTGATACTTATGCAAATTATAATGCTCATCGCCATGTCGTTGACCGGCCAAATTTATTCAGCATCAAAGTGCAACCAGTAATCGTGCAGATTGGTGTGACTCCTAGTGTAGATACAACTGTTATTATGAGTGCTGTAGAAAATTGGAGCAAAGGCCACAGTGGGGGAGGATTCAATGATATCACTGCGGCTATCGGCTTTCTCATTAACAAAGAAAGCATTTACGTGCCGAAATTTAAGTTCACGATCTCTCAATCTTTTCCCACAGGAAAATACCAGCACTTAAGCCATAATGGGCTCGCATTAGATGGCACAGGAGCAGGAGCTTGGCAGACGTCGTTCACATTTGCAGCGGGGAAGGTCATATTTTGGAATACCTTGCACCCCATGAATGCTCGATTTGCCTTTACAGCGACACTATCTACTTCCGTCCATGTTAGGAACTTTAATGCCTATGGTGGCGGATTCGGGACAAGCGGGTCAGTCCATCCAGGAAATGCCTATAGCGCAGACTTGGGTCTTGAGCTTAGCATTACGCAGCCATGGGTCGCAGCTCTCGATGTTGTGTACAATTGGCAAAACAAAACAACTTTTCATGGAAAATCTGGATTCAATGCTGAAGGAACCCCAGCTTCAGTTGGAACCGGCTACAGTGATCAGCTCAGCTTGGCCCCGGCGATTGAATACAATTTCAATGAAAATATGGGAATACTGTGGGGAGTCTGGTTCACAGTATACGGCCGTAATGCTGGCGACTTTGTTTCCGGCATCTTCAGCTGGTATTGGTACTTCTAATTCCATCAGCCGGAGCCTGATAATATAATCTTCTAGATTGAATTAAGGGCTCCGGATTAACTGCAACATAAGATCAATTATCAGACGTTGAGTCGATTTTTGAGTTTGAGAATCAAGGTCTTTTCTGCTACTCTATCTATTAATAACAGGTTTATGAGATGCAGATTAGAGCTCTTTCCATAAATATTTCGTTAATTTGTCCATCTCCTGCCAATTTCTTTTCTGGAAAGATAAGCAGAAATTTGGGCTATATTCCGCTTGTCGGGACGATCATTGGAATCGGCCACCTGATATTCGCATGTTATCAATACAGCCAATCCGTTCCTAGTTGGGACAGTCAGCGGTTTGTCGAAGAAATCACTCGGGCAACCATCGAAATGCTATCTTTAGGGCCGGTCTTACTGATCTACGATCGTTTTTTTACCAAATCAGTTCCCGAAGGCCTGACCGCGCTTTCTTTGCCGTTCATTTCAATAAATTCGCTGCGATTTTCTGATCATGCAGCACATCTGGTAGCATTTTATGCCACAATGCTTCCAACAACGGAACAGCGCAGTAGATATCATTATTATCAAAGTCCCGGTGATCATCCTTGGAGATATCAGACCTTATTTCAAGGTGCTGATTTTTATACCCGGCATGGCATCATGCATGCGTGTTTTGTCGCGATGTTTGTGCCCGTATTTCTGTCCTTATATCGGAATGCCGGCCATCCCGAGGCACTTGCTCTCAGTTCTGAAGATGTCTTAGGAATGCAAGCTGTTGCTTTTTTGCATGATTATGGGCGTATGTCTACCGGTAATGACCTTTGCCGCGACCGCGAAGAGTTAGAACGTCTTGGCCAGCAAGCAGCTTATCAATATCTCAAAAAAGCTATGGGGTTTAATGAGGAACGCGCCAAACGTTTGTCGGACTATATTTTGACCAAAGATGCTTCCTTTGCTGGAAAATCTCTACTTCAACAACTCTTGCAAAATTGTGATAGCCTTGCTGTTCTGCGTGCTGACGATTGGTATTTCGATCCAAATCATTTGGATTTGCAGAAGTGGATCAATAGCAACGTTCCTGAAGGGTCAGCTCGTCAGTCTGCGCAAGAGGAATTATATACAGTTGTTGATTCTGCCAAACAGTTACTTGTTTACTTGGGCGATTCGCCCTTTTCTATGCCTTGCTTTTCGCAAATAAGACGAGGTCAAATCATTCAAGGAAACTTCTCCTTGCCTCTTAAACGCAATTATGAAAAAAGCCTGCGCTGTTACGAACTAATACAAGGACATTTGCTTAGTAATCCTTTTCTTGCCCGCTTTGCATCAATTTAAAGCGTTTTAGGACCAAGCTTCTATAACAGCTCTCATTTATTGTATTTCTAAAAAGAACTAAATTTTAAATAAAAAACATCAATGTCTGATCATTTAATTTTGATCTCGACGGAAGCTCTTCACGAAACAGATACTTGATGAATTGAGAATCGCTTTTGAAGCAATATTTGCCTTTCATCATCATCGAATCGATGCATCCTGAGAGCATATTTACAAATTACCATAGCTTGATTTTTGATGAATTTTTTTGCAGGTGAATGTTTTACTGGCCTTTTTCATTTGTCTTGTGATTTCTTTCTTCTAACAATGTGAAAGTTTTCAGAGTGCTATTGTCCCGTATTTCATCATTGAAAACAAAGAGGTGCCAGTTTTCAAATGACAGGCTTCCTTCCTCAATAGTACGATTTGAATTTGACAATTTCTTTTGTTCCCAAAGTTTACCATCGATTCCTTGCTTCCACATT
>JASHXO010000016.1 GCA_030043495.1 Candidatus Rhabdochlamydia sp. | reverse complement strand
CAAGTCGGACAAGCTGTTGGCGGAGCTATAGAGGGCAAAATCTCTTCATATAATACACCTGTCATGATCTTGATGATCGGAGGCATTGTCCTCGTCATTATCGGGGCTGGTATGGCGCTCTTTTGCCGAAAGAAATCGCGTTCGCGTTAATTTCTTAGAAAAAACTGTGAGCCATCTAAGTAAGTTCGCTTAAGTATTTAAGCGAACTTATACCAAACTCCTCAGAATTTATTTCGTTCAAGCCGAGCATCCAGCCTAAAATCGATGTCGTCTTTTAGCGACAAAAGAATAGATTTGGTCGACGCCAAGTGGAACAAAGGCAAGCCATCCGACAAGCTTTCTCCATCCGCCGATTAGCCAGAGAATTCTCATCACAGCTCTACCTTTAATCCAAACTTTTGGAAAACGGCCTCGATAGTTTTCCATCAAAATAAGAGTATTGGCGTTTTTGAGTTTGTCGTATTTTGTTTTGAGGACTTGTTTTGCCAGTTTTCCTTTGATCGGAGAATAATCAAATTGTTTTTTGCGGTCCCAGCTTCGAATTCGATTGACTGAGCGCCAGCATAAGGAACAGCTATCATCAAATAGAATCAAATTTTTCATGAGACGACTATCTGAGGGATGCGTTTTTTAATCTCATCAAATTGGCGGGCCAAATTGAGAGCTTCCTCATCGCTTAAGGCTCCGCTTTGAAGCTTGGCGCGAATGGCTTCGCGTTCGTCCATCCATTGACGGACGAGGATTTTGCGAACTGTCTCTTTAAATCCGTCTTCGGCTTTGACGAGGTTAATTTTGCGCTGCATGATTTCACTCAGTAATTTCTGGTCTTCTTCACTCTCAAGGCATGCCCCTAAAGTAAGAACGTCGCATGGCCGCTGCTCTTCAAAGGCCAGCAAAAACTCGGCGTAGAGCCGGGCAGCTCCTGGCACACATAAATGTCCTTTTGAAATGTTGGCTTTAGCAATTGTGATCAGTTGAGGGTATTGTGGAGAAGCAAAAACAAGCCAACGGATAAAATCACCCTCTAGAATCCGATTGGGGTCGATTTCCTGAATTTTCAACGAAGAGCTTTTTTTGATGAATAGGTCCGGCAAAGAAATTTGTCCAACGCCAAGCGCAGCTTCGGGAACTTGAGATATTTCTGCAAGTTTCTTCAAACTCTCATGGACCATCACGGGCATTTCCCATTGCTTGATTTTGGCGACAATTTCGCTGACTACTTCATTTTTTTTCGAAGGCGAATGTAAATCCTTATCTCTAGATAAATAGGAAAATAAAAAATTCAAATAGTCCAGGCTGTCTTTAAGCTGGGAGCCAAAAAATTCAGGTCCGCGATCAATAAGAAGAGAATCGGGGTCGGTATCTTCTGGAAGCGGAACGATCAAAACTTCCACTCCTTTTTTTTGGAACAAATGCCCGATTTTTGCTGCAGCGGCAAGGCCAGCCTCGTCGGAATCAAGAGCAAGGTAGACCCGATTGACACCAAGATGCAAAAGCTCTTTGACATGGTCTTCCCCGAAAGCCGTACCTTGTCCTGCTACGGCGTAATTAAATCCGGCATGAATTAACCGCAGACAATCGATCTGCCCTTCAACAATGATCGCCTGAGCTTCTTTAGCGATTCTGCTGCGGCAATAACTCAGCCCGAAAAGAACGCGTGACTTTTTAAAAAGAACTGTTTCAGGAGTATTGATGTATTTTCCGCCAAAAGTCTCTTCTTTAAACTTACGAGCGGAAAAACCGATGACTGCTCCAAGCGGATCGCGAATGGGAAAAGTAATCCGATCCGAAAAAAAATCTCGTCTTCTTCCTTGTTGGGTAATCAGGACCAATCCAGCCTCTTCTTGAACTTTTTCATCGATGCCCATTTCGCGCAGGTACCGCATCACGACGTCTCCATGCTTGGGAGCAAATCCGATTTGAAATTGCCGAATGAAATCGAGGTCTAGTCCTCTTTTATAAAGATATTGCAGAGCAACTTGACCTTCCAAAGAATGGATCAGCAAATAATGATAAAGATTCGACGCCTGCTCTAACGCCTGCTTGAGTTGCGCTTTGCTCGTCCCTTTTTCTCTAACGGGTTCTTCAATTTTTTCGAGAGTGACTTGGAATCTCTCGGCCAAACTTTCAACAGCTTCAGTAAAACCCATTTTGACATGCGACATCAAAAAAGCAATCGCATCGCCATGGGCCCCGCATCCGAAACAATGATAATGTGAATCCCCTTTCTGAATGATGAAAGACGGAGTCTTTTCTTCATGAAAAGGGCATAGCGCTTTAAAAGAGGAGCCAGACCTTTGCAAATTGAGATGCCCAGAAAGAACTTCTGCAAGGTTGATACGCTGGCGCAATAACTCTAAGCTGTCTTTCGTATACATGGTAATTGTCCTACTTGTATTATTACCTAGAGCTGATCAAATCGTCTATACCGAAAATGATTCAAAAGTTGGTTTTTGACTACGCATGAATTAAAATTCTCTTTATAAAAAAGCAAAGTATCTTTAAAAGAAGCTAGTAAGCCTTTGAAAAAACCGCAAAATGGTTTTTTAAGTGTGTTTTTGTTGCTATACTTAAGCACAATATCAATCTTATAAAAGGTAAATCATGAGTGACCTCGAGACAGAATTCTCAGATTCTTCTCATTCTTTTGAAGAAAAATCCACGCACTTTGTCCAAGCGGGAACATTAAATGATCCCTCACTGAGCCAATTGCGCGACCAAATCAAAAAAGTGATGATCCCACTCTTAATTAAAACTTTTCAATTTAAGCTTGAACTCAGCCAATCCCTCAGTCTTCCTTCTCGTCTGCAAAGTCAAAAAAATCAACGCTCTCCCGAAGAAATCATCGAACATCTTAAAACTCTCGATAATGATTTAAAAATTTTGCTGTTGTGGTGTCAAAGCTGCCGGAGTCAAATCCAAAAAGCCCTCTGCGTTCCCGAAGAAGAGCAAAAAAATACTGTAACTGCTTCTGTGACAACACCTGCCAATATTGCTGTCTCAAAGTCTTTTAACGAAGCCGTCTCAGCACAACCTTCATTTTTCAAACAACAATCGACACAGGAAAAAGAGAGAGAATCCCCCTTTGATTTATCCGATTCTCCTACACCAAAAACTTGGTGGGAAAAGCTCATAGGAAAATAAGCTTGCTTTTACTCGGGTTTCTTTCGATAATTCATAGATCATGACGACAGAGACTGATCAAAAAATTTCTCCGATGATGGCCCAATGGCACGTTTGTAAACAAAGCGCGCCTGACGCGATTCTTTTGTTCCGATTAGGCGATTTTTACGAAGCATTCTATGAAGACGCCATTCTCATTTCCGAACAGCTCGATCTGACTCTCACGAAGCGCCAGGAGATTCCGATGGCCGGAGTTCCGTTTCATACCAGTGAAGCGTATATCGACAAACTCGTTGCCAAGGGGTACCGCATCGCGATTGCCGAGCAAATGGAAGACCCACGCGCTGCAAAAGGACTGGTCAAACGTGAAATCGTCCGCATAGTAACTCCTGGAACTGTCATCAATTCAACGCTTTTAACAGACAAATCCAATAATTATCTCGCGTGCATCGCTCAAGTCGGCGAGATGCATGGCTTGAGCATCCTGGATTTGACCACTGCGGATTTTAAGGCAATGGAGTTCGATGACTGCAAAGATCTGATCGATGAATTATACCGCCTGCGCCCCAAAGAGATCCTCATTGCGGAAAAGTGGAATCAAAAACATAAGGAATTAGTCGATGAGATAAAAGGACAGTTCGCTCCGGCTATTAATATTAAAGAGGATTGGCATTTCGATCACAGTCATGCTTGTGGCGTCCTCATGCGGCATTTTCGCGTGCATAATCTTGACGGATTTGGATTAAAAGGGATGATCGCTGCGATCAATGCCTCGGGTACAATTCTACATTATGTCCATGAAGATTTGAATTTATCGATTGAGCATATCAAATCGATCGCAACGGAATATTTAAATCGTTATCTATTGCTAGACCGTTCGACCCAAAAACATCTCGAACTGTTCGAATCGCTGCACGAAGGCCAAAAAAAACATACGTTACTTCATTGTATCGATCGCACTGTAACTCCTATGGGTGGACGCCTTCTTAAAAGATGGCTGTCACATCCACTTTTGGATATCGATGAGATCAGACTCCGCCAAGAAGCAGTCTCGACGTTTCTTCAATCTTGGCAAAAAAGCCTGGAAATTCGCATTCACTTAAGTGAAATCCGCGATTTAGAAAGGCTGATGATGCGCATTGAAACAGGTTATGCTTCTCCACGTGATTTGGCTGGGCTGCGTTTTTCTTTGGAACATGTTGCTCCGCTCTCACAACTCTTAACCCCATTTGCTGAAGTCATCCTTGTGCAAGCCAAGCAGAATTTAGCCGATGTCACTGCGATCGTTGATAAAATCCGGAAAAGTCTAGTCGACACACCGCCCCTGCGTTTGAGCGATGGAGGGATTTTCCGCAGCGGTTTTCATCCTGAGCTCGATGAGCTGAGATCGCTGCAAAATGACAGCCATGCTTGGATTGCCCGCTATCAAGTTCAGCTAAAAGAGCAAACTCAGATCAAAACGCTAAAGGTCGGATATACGAAAGCCTGCGGATATTACATTGAGGTCAGCAGGGGACAATCAGATAAAATCCCTGAAAGCTTTCAAAGAAGACAAACCCTTGTCAATGCGGAACGGTTCATCACTTCGGAACTCAAGGAGTTTGAACATAAAATACTGCACGCGGAAGAAAAAATCGCAGCACTAGAATATGAACTCTTTGATTCTTTGCGAAAAGAAGCTGCCTCTTTTGCCCCGCAAGTGCAGACAATCGCTACAGCAGTGGCCGTCCTCGACTGCCTCCTTTCATTTGGGGAAATTGCCAAGGCCCATAACTATGTCCGCCCTCTTGTCGATGATAGCGAAATTCTTCACGTGGACCAGGGGCGCCATCCTGTGGTCGAGGCGACAATTGGAACAGAGACATTTATTCCAAACGATGTCTTTTTAGATCGACAGAACCAACAACTCTACCTCATCACCGGTCCGAATATGGCAGGAAAGTCCACCTTTATTCGTCAAGTCGCGCTGATCGCCATCTTAGCACAAATGGGATCGTTTGTACCGGCGGGACGTGCGCATATCGGTGTCATCGATAAAGTCTTCAGCCGGATTGGAGCTAGCGACGATTTATCTCGAGGACAATCGACTTTCATGGTAGAGATGACGGAAACGGCCAACATTCTCCATAACGCGACCAATCGCTCGCTGGTGATTTTAGATGAGATCGGGCGTGGGACCAGCACCTATGATGGAATTTCGATCGCTTGGGCCGTTGCCGAATACTTGCTCACCCACCCGCAAAAGCGCGCAAAAACATTGTTTGCTACCCATTATTGGGAGCTGACCGAATTGGAAAGTCTTATCCCCGGGGCTGTTAATTACAATGTCGCCGTCCATGAATCAGACCGCGGCATTGTTTTCTTGCGCAAGATCGTCAAAGGAGGGACGGACAAAAGCTACGGCATCCATGTCGCAAAACTTGCTGGACTCCCTCATATCGTGATCAAGCGCGCCCTCGAGATACTGCAAAAATTGGAAAAGAATGCCGGCAGAACTTGCGATTCAGAGTCAATTGCAAAGCTCCACGCCAGCAGAAAATCGGTGATTTTGCCACCTCTTGACAGAACCTGCACAGCTGGTTCGGCCGGCGGAGACGAAGACATACTTGAGAAAGTAGGGGAGCCGTCGCCTGGACAAGAGACTGCGGATACTTTGGAAATGTCCAGTGAATATTTCCAAAGGAGAGCAGGTGAGCAATGCGAACCGACCCGAAGGGCAAAAGGGCGATTTTATGCGGCGAAGAGTTTTGCAATTGGCTCTTCAACCTCTGCGAAATCATCCGTTCAAAAACAACTGTCACTTTTTGCTTCCTTTAATGAAGACCCCCATCTGACAGCGATTGCATCCGAATTAAAAAATCTGGACCCTAACCATTTGACACCCATGGAAGCATTGAAAAAGCTTATCGATTGGAAGGGGAAGCTCAATTAATGCTTTTCGACGTTAAACTCCTCGATCAGTTTCCGATGAAGCCCGGCGTCTATTTGATGAAAGACGTTGGAAATAAAGTCATTTATATCGGCAAGGCCAATCTGCTCAAAAGCAGAATTAAGCAATATTTTGCCCCAACCGGCGATACGCGTCGGATGGTTCCTTTCCTCGTTCGCCAAATTGCTCATATCGACACGATCGTTGTCCCTTCTGAAAAAGAGGCTTTGCTTTTAGAAAATACACTGATCAAAAAACATCAGCCCAAATTCAATGCGATTCTAAAAGATGATAAAACTTTCATCAGCCTGATGATCAACAACCGCCATCCTTGGCCGATGATCCGTCTCATCCGTTACAAGGGTGCGCCAAAAGAGGATGGCCTCTATTTTGGGCCTTATACGAGCGCCTATGCTGCCCGTCAAACTTATGAAATTCTCACCCGGTTATTTCCATTAAGGCAATGCACGGATGAAGAATTGAAACGGCGTACGCGTCCTTGTTTGCTCTATTCGATCAAACGCTGCATCGCCCCCTGCGTCGGTAAATGTTCAAAAGAGGAATACAACACCTTTGTCGATGGGGCGGTCAAATTCTTGAAAAGACAAGACAAAGAGATTTTAAAAGAACTGTACGCCGAGATGAAAAAAGCATCGGAAAGTCTGGAGTACGAACGTGCCGCAGCAATCTTGCAAACAATAAGACAAATTGAACATGTCATCGAAAAGCAAACCTTCGTCGTCAAGGTTAATGGCAAAAATAGCGATGCCCTTGCCATTTATCGCGAGGGAGAAGAAGTGATGCTCGTCCAGCTCCTGTTTCGCGAGGGCAAGCTTGTGGGTTCGGAACATTATTCTTTTTCCAATATTTTAGAAGATGAAGAGGATCTGTTTTCCTCTTTTATTTTGCAACATTATCAGCATCAAGAAGGGCTTCCAGATGAAATCCTTCTGCCTATTCCTTTAAAAGACGCAGACCTGATCTCTGAAATCCTCTCCGAACGGTACGTTCGAGCACAATCTCGCCCCTCCCCCTCCAGAGATGGATTAGCCGAGCTATCTGTTTTCTCGGGCGCCAAAGAGCGCCCGCCCTTAACCGACGAAGAATCTCCTCCTTTCCAAGGAGGAGTTCTTCAATCTCATAAGAAAAAAAGAATCTCCATTATCTATCCGCAAAAAGGGGAAAAACGAGCTCTTGTCGCCATTGCTGAAGAAAATGCTAAAGTTGTTTTCCAACAAGAAAAAGATCATTTGGAGCTTAAAGAAAAAATGCTCCTCGATCTCCAAGAAACCCTTAAGCTCA
>JASHXO010000161.1 GCA_030043495.1 Candidatus Rhabdochlamydia sp. | reverse complement strand
CAATCACGGATTTAATAGAAAATTGAGAAGCCCTCAGTTCACGCAAAATAGATTCTTTATCGTTTTGAACAACCACTTCGTCACAATCTTGATAAAGCTCATTTTCTGTCATGATATGATAAACCTCTTCAAAGGTCTTTTTTGGCTGTATAAACACACCAACGACTTTGAAGCCGAGTTCTTTGGCCGTTAATTTTAGAGTGGTCCCTGTCCCAACTGGATCGAAAAGGGCTACTGCATCTTTCATGACTTCCTTAAGATGGTAATCAGTCCACCCATACAGACAACGATCATTCCAAGTAACGAAATCATATGGGGAACTTCTTTCCAGAAAATCCAATCGATGAGTCCTGAAAAGATAACGCCCGTGTAAATAAAAGCGGCTGCTCCGTGAGAAGAGGCCATGCGTAAGCCGGCAGTTATCGTAAGCTGAGCGCCCAGCATGCTCACGCCAGCTATCGCTAAATAGAGCCAAATTAAGAGAGGTGGAAAAGTCCATTGCGTAAAAAGAAAAGGACTCAAGATGATCCAAAACAGAGAAAAATAGTAAAAAAGAGTTCGTGAAAATGGTTCGTGAGCAATCTGCGCAGTGCTGACAAAAACAAGAGCTGCAAAAAGGCCTGAAAGCAAAGCATAGATAAGGCCTATGTTCATTTCCCCAAAGCCGGGCTTAAGGATGAGAATGATGCCTGCAAAACCTACGAACAGTCCAAGCCATAGACTAAACGGAGTTTTTGCCCTATGCCAAATCCAAGCAATGATAGGCACAAAAAGAGGAGCTGAATTGTTCAGGAGCATCACTTCAGCAAGCGGAGTGTTTTTGAGTGCAAGAGTGATAAAATAAAGAGACAAAAGTCCGAAAATAGTCCTTAAAGCAATCATGGGAAATCGATGAGTGGCTAAATGGCGATATCCCTGATTGAGAATATAAGGAAGAATAAAAAACCAACTAAACGCATTAACGAAAAACATGCTAAGGACATTGGAAAGGTAGGGGTTAGCCGCCTTATAAAAAGCATAAGTCACTGAAAATAAAAGCATTGACAAGATGATAAGGCTTATTCCAAAAAGAAAACGATTGGACGTAGACATAAATATTTATAACCCGAATTCTGGGTTCATTTCGCTCGACATCATTGATCCTAATGAACCTAAAATTCAGGTTTATATATTTCAGAGTTTAAAGAAGCAAAGGCTTTATCATGCCTATAAGTCTAATCAACATTACCTCAGAGCATGTTTACAAATTACCACAGCTTGATTTTTGATGAATTTTTTTGCAGGTTTTAATGCTGCTTCGAAGCACATACTTAAATAAAGTAGGGCAAGAAGCGGCGTTAGAAGATACGAAAAAAGTCGCAAAAAGCGAACTATGGTAATTTGTAAACATGCTCTAAGATTCTTTCGGCTGGATTTTGGGTTGCGAGTTTTCTCTTGGATTAAATAAAAAAGGAGATGTAAATAGGAGATTGAGACTAAAAGACCAACTGCAATCTTTAAAATTAGTGCCTCTAACTCTTAAAAGAACGCAACCGACTCGTATGGAAAAAGAAAAAATCAGAATTGAAAAAGACACTTTAGGAGAAGTTAAAGTCGCCGGGGATAAATACTGGGGTGCCCAAACAGAGCGTTCGCATGAGAATTTTAAAATTGGTGGGCACCGAATGCCTATCCAGGTAATTCATGCGCTTGCTATTATTAAGAAAGCGGCTGCCATTGTGAATTGTGAACTGGATTTGCTTCCAAAAGAGAAAATGGAGCTAATTGTTAAAGCCAGCGAGGAAGTCATTTCAGGCAAACTGAACGATCACTTTCCCTTGGTCGTCTGGCAAACTGGGTCTGGCACGCAGACAAACATGAATGTCAATGAGGTAATCAGCAATAGGGCGATTGAGTTAGCAGGAGGAAAATTAGGTTCCAAAACTCCGATCCATCCCAATGATGATGTGAACAAGTCCCAATCTTCCAATGATACTTTTCCCACGGCAATGCATATTGCTGCGACTCTTGAAGTCCGTAAAAAACTCCTGCCGAACCTCAAAATCTTGCTCGAAGGACTAAAGAAAAAATCCAAAGAGTTCCACAAAATCGTCAAGATCGGCCGTACCCATTTGATGGATGCGACCCCTTTGACTTTGGGACAGGAATTCTCTGGTTATGCTGCACAAATCGAACAGGGGATCGAGGCGATTGAAAATGCTCTAAAACATCTTTCCGAAATTGCTTTGGGAGGAACCGCTGTCGGAACGGGATTAAATGCTCATCCGAAATATGCTAAACGCTCTGCTGAAGTGATCAGTGACATCGCAGGAGTATCTTTTATATCAGCCCGCAATAAGTTTGAAGCTTTGGGCAGCAACGACTCTATTGTGGAGATGAGCGGCGCCCTAAAACGCCTCGCCTGTTCCTATTTTAAAATTGCCAGGGATATCGCTTGGATGGGATCGGGCCCGCGCTGTGGCATTGGTGAATTGAACCTTCCAGAAAACGAGCCCGGCTCTTCCATCATGCCGGGAAAAGTCAATCCAACGCAGTGCGAAGCGATGCTGATGGTCTCTTGTCAAGTTTTCGGCAATGACACTGCCATCAGTGTGGCCGGCGCCGAAGGAAATTTTGAATTGAATGTCTTCCGTCCGGTAATCATCTTCAATTTACTGCAGTCGATAGGCCTGCTTTCCGATACGGCAATTAGTTTTCACGATAAATGCTTAATCGGGATCAAGCCAAATGAAGTGCGGATTAAAATGCATTTAGAGAATTCTCTGATGTTGGCCACAGCGCTCAATCCAATCCTTGGTTACGACAAAGCGGCCAAGGTTGTGCAGAAGGCTCACAAAGAAAATTTAACTTTGAAAGAAGCCGTTTTGAATTTAGGTTATATGAAGGAGAAGGAATTCGATGAGGCGATCGATCCGAGCAAAATGGTCAATCTCAACGATTGATGTGGATGCCGAGCTTGGTGAGCAAGTAGCGGCCGACCAGAATTGGATGCTGGAGAAGCAGTTTGATGAGGACCCAGTAAGAAACTCCTTCGATCTTTTTGCGAAGTATGGTCGGGTGATTGGACGTCGCATCGCGAATCCACCCCTCGTAGGGCGGAGGAAGGTCAGGAAGGGCATTTAAGGGAAAAAAGCTAACGTCTTTTGTTTCCGCGCCTGTTTTCATCGAACCGCTCATGATCCGGCATTCAAAAAGATGAGAAAATTTCGTCATCTTATTCACAGGTAAATATTCTGCAACTTTCCTGACGATGGATGATTGGAGGCCTGTTTCTTCAAGAACTTCTCTAATTGCCCCTTCTTCGGGAGTTTCTCCCGGATCCAAGCCGCCTCCTGGCAAGACCCAAACTGGAATATCTCGGCGTTTGATCAGCAGTACTTCTGATTTGGCAACATTGAATACGATCCCATAGACGGCCTGGCCTTTCGAGTCAATTGCAAAACTCTTCGCTGTGTAAAATCGCCCTTTTGGCGTCTCGTCCCGGTTCGCTTTACTCACCTGTTTCTCTTTGGAAATAGACCTCTTTCGAAATTCATTTTGTCCAGAAAAATCAAAGATTTTCTAGGCAAATTTTTAGAATCTACAAAGTAGATTCGGATAGCGGAGACGAAGCGATTTGAATAAGTCGCTGAGGTGACGGTATAAAAATTTGGCAGAAACGATTTGGTTTTAATGGACAAATGGAATTTCGAAAGAGGCCTAATATTCACTGGATATTTCCAAAGTGTCCGCAATCCCAGAGGCGACTCCTCTACTTTCTTAAGTATGTTTTTGCCGCTGCTGGCCGAACCCGCTTCGCGAGTTCTTGTAAGGGGCGCCAAAATCATCGATTTTCCATTGGCATGGAGCTTTGTAATTGACTCTTTTTCTTCTTGCATATTAGGAAGGATTCCCCTTAACTTTTTTCTATGAAATTTAACATATTTTAATGTTATTGACACTATGAGAATTAGCCGATGTTTGCTGCTTTTACTGCTTCCTCTCTCAATAGTATTTTTTTCAAGCTGTAGGCAATATTACCTATCCATCTGCCAAGAATGGGTCGATATGCGCTATCTTGCCAGTACCCATGTGGGTACGCCCGATCCTAGGCAAGACCATCCTCCCATAGGACAAATGCTGATTCTTGACTGGAGAATTCCCAAAGAGATTTTCAAAAAAAAGCCGGAGGTGATATTGGACTTGATTTTATGGGATTACACCACAAGGCAAGTCCGTATTCCGATCAAACGCCGAATGGATTTTGCTACCTATCGATTGTTTAATGAAGAATATGAAAAAACGGGAGGGATTTTAACTTATAAAGCGCAAATCGTGACTCAGGATGGAGCGATTTTTCGCGAATGGAAACATCAGCTCTGGGTCAATCTGATTACGATTGATCATGAAACGCCCGAGCCAGCAGGTGTTGAGAAGGCCAAATCAGCCAAATAGACCAGTTCTTCTGTTGTTTTCCAATCCAAACACGGGTCCGTAATCGAAACTGCATATTTAAGCAGTGAAGGATCCTCGCTCAAAGGCTGGTTGCCACTTCTCAAGTGGCTTTCGAGCATAAGGCCGAAAATTTTATCACTCCCTTTTTCAATTTGTTCTAAAACGGACAAAAAGACTTCATGCTGTTTCTTATAATTTTTTTGGCAATTTCCATGCGAACAGTCGATCATTAATCGTTGTGGGAGGCTGGCTTTTTTTAACATCTCCAATGCCAGACTTATTGAATCTGGATCGTAATTCGTGAAATCATTGGCTCCGCGAAGAACTATATGAGAGTCTGGGTTGCCTTCGCTTTGGACGATGCAAAGTTTCCCTTGTTCATCGATGTGAAGCAATGTATGGGGATTGGTTGCAGAAAGAGCCCCATGGACAGCATTCTCAAGATTGCCATCTGTGCT
>JASHXO010000160.1 GCA_030043495.1 Candidatus Rhabdochlamydia sp. | reverse complement strand
CCTCTGTCCAGTTGCCTGCTGTCGTCATCAGTATTGGAAATCTTGTCGTGGGGGGCACGGGTAAAACGCCCTTTGTGCATTTGCTCGCTTCCCGATTACAACCAAAAGTGCGATTAGCCGTTTTAACGAGAGGATTCTGTTCGCAAATTGAAACATCGGGAAAGGTCCAAAAAATTTCCTCAGAAAATGGCCCTCTTTTCTCGGTACAGGAATGCGGCGATGAACCCTATTTTCTTGCGCAAAAGATCAAGGCCCCTGTTTGGGTGGGAGTGGACAGAGTGGCGTCTGGACAGCTTGCGATCAAAGAAGGGGCGCAATGCCTTTTACTCGATGACGGTATGCAGCATCGCCGCCTCAAACGCAATTTTGAAATTGTCATCTTGGACGGAATGGACCCGTTTTCCAAAGAAAGATTTTTGCCATGGGGATTGCTTCGAGATTCCCCAAAAAGATTGAAATCTGCCGATCTGATCGTGTTTACCCATGTTAAAGACCAAACACACTTCCAACAATTACAAAAACAGCTCCATCATTATACGCATGCGCCAGCGATAGCTACGCAAATCGAAGTGTTGAACCAAAAAACTATTTTGCCTCATAAAGTCGGTGTTTTTTGCGGCATCGGAACGCCCGCCCGTTTTCTACAGACCGTGCGTGACTTAAAATCTGAAATTATCGACACTCTTATTCTCAGAGACCATAGGTCTTTGCGAAACGAGCAACTGCAAAAATTTGCTGAAAATTGCCGTAAAAAAGGAGCCGAGGCACTTTTGTGCACTGAAAAAGATTTTGTCAAATTGCCCCCCGATCCTTCTGCCTGTTTGAAAATTGAACCTATCGCGATTCAATTA
The DNA here is from genome assembly GCA_030043495.1 of Candidatus Rhabdochlamydia sp. Lineage (GTDB taxonomy): Bacteria > Chlamydiota > Chlamydiia > Chlamydiales > Rhabdochlamydiaceae > CAJCIW01. The sequence goes on along the minus strand of JASHXO010000160.1, from coordinate 2,237 downwards.
AAGATCGTAGCAGGCACAAAGCATTGGGAAAAACTCATCGAAAATATTTTGGATAGGATTGTCAAATGAGCGAAGATATCAAAGTACTATTGCCTAAACTGGGAGAAAGCATCCACAGCGCAACAATCGTCCAGTGGTTTAAAAAGATTGGGGACAATGTCAATCTCGATGAGCCTCTTTTAGAAGTCTCGACAGACAAGGTCAATAGTGAAATTCCTTCGCCGGCTGCAGGCATTCTAAAAGAAATCCATGCCAATCCTGATCAAGAATTGCAAGTTGGTGAGCTCATCGCTATCATTGGCCTTTCCACGCCTTCTGCTGCAAGGGAAGAAATGCGCGGTGCAGCACCGACAGTTTCTGCAGCCTCCTCCAGTGCGGAGGGCCAAGAAATGAAAGATTTTTTCTCTCCAGCATTACTCCGACTCGCCCGTGAAAAAGGGATCGGACTGCAAGAATTAGAAAAAATCCCCGGCACAGGAATGGGTGGAAGACTGACCAAGCAAGATCTGGAAGAATATATCGAAAAACGTGTGGCTTCGACAAAACCTTGTCCCATGGCAGCAAAAGCTGTCGCTGCTCCTACAGGCATCACGGGGATAGATGTTGAGCGCTTGAAAATGACTGGTATGCGCAAAGCGATCGCTGACAATATGGTCCGTTCTTTCTATGAAGCTCCTCATGCGACATTGGTAACGGAGGTCGATGTCACACCGATTGTCTCTCTAATCCAGAAGGAAAAAGAAGAATTTTTGAATAAGCATGGGTTCAAGCTCACGATCACCACCTTTGTCGCTCGTGCGATTGCTAAAGCCCTGCAAGAATATCCTTTAATCAATTCTTCTCTTGAAGGAGATACGATCCTTCTTAAACGTTACGTCAATTTAGGGATCGCCGTCAGTATCGAGCAGGGCCTTGTCGTCCCGGTTGTCAAACATTGTCAGAGCTTAGGGATCACGGCGATTGCGAAAGCGATCAGTGAATTATCGGGTAAAGCGCGCACCGGCAAATTAACCCCCGATGACGTCAATGAGGGGACGATCACATTGACAAATTTTGGAATGACCGGAGTGCAAATCGGTATTCCGATCATCCGTTATCCAGAGGTGGCCATTGTCGGTATCGGGGCAACTTATAAAAAAGTTATTCCTCTTGAAAATGACCTCCTCGCCATTCGTTCGATGGTTCATGTCTCGCTCACATTCGACCATCGTGTGCTCGATGGAATGTATGGCTGTGGCTTTTTGGGCGCTTTGAAAAAACATCTAGAAGAAGATGTTAAGATCGATTAGAATGTGTTAATGGACTTTGATATTTGATGATTTTTTCTTTAAGATCTAAATTAAAGAAAAAGGCGCAAAAAGCAATTAACAAAAATCTTTTACACATTCTTAAAAATATGAGACGGCTGCTCTTTTTTTTCTTGTTTATCTCTTCATCATTATTTGCGAAAGAAAATGATTTTCTTTTTGTTGGATTTGATGCAGGTGAAACAAACATCTGGGTCCAAGTTTTAAAATCATGGAAAGAAGCTCCTGATGCAAAAATTTTGACGATGGCTACTGCGACAAAAGTTGCTCAAGAAGCTTCACTCAATCCTTTGACAATCGAAAGCCTGGGAGTTTCTTGTCCTGCCAATCAACGTCTTTACGAATTAAGTACGGATGATTTGCAGAAAATTGGTCAACTTTCCGCATCAGTAATCGTCACTGGAATGTATTCCACTCCGGAAAGGCAGATCGCCGAACTTTTTCATCAAAAAGGTAGCAAAGTTATCGCAGTTTGGGATAACTTCTCAAGATTTGACAAACTCCCTCAAGATCTCGTCGCTAATGTCGAAAAGATTGTCCGAGCCGCCGATGCTGTCCTTGTTCCGTCCTTTGATATCGCCCAAGATCTAAACACGCGCTTTAACACAGACAAAGCAATAGCCCTCGGCCAGCCTACCCTTGATCTTTGGGAAGAAAAGGTTGCGCAAATTGATAAAGCCGCAGTCCTCGCTAAGACGCCTTTTTGCAGCGATATTCCGATCATCACTTATATCGGCGGCTACGAAGAAAAAGGAAACGCCTATAACGACTCTTTTATCACCTTTGTTCAAAGTGTGAATGCCCTAAAAGTTCCCGTTCAAATGATCGTCCAGTTACATCCGCGATCCGATGGAAGTTTTGAGAAAAAGATTTTAGACAATTACTCTTCACAGAATTCTCAATTTCCATCCCATATGATTTCCAATGGAA
>JASHXO010000159.1 GCA_030043495.1 Candidatus Rhabdochlamydia sp. | reverse complement strand
CTATTTGACATCGGGCGTCTACAACACTCCAAAATATATCCTAAAAGTGTTGCAGCATTTCTTGACAGAAGTTCAAGACACTGAGGCGGTCATTTCTGCAATGGGGAAAAAACAATAACCTTATAAGCAAGTCCTCTTAAGTCTTTATAAAAGACTTAAGAGGACTTGCTTAGTTCCTCGATTGAGATTTTTTTCTCTTCAGGTTTTTCCTCAGGGGCTTCTTTCTGAACGGACAAATCTTTCGCTCTTACAATGAGCAGTCCATTGACAATTTTTTGAGCCATCCGTCGATAGATAAGCGTTGAAGTGTCATCGTGCGCCCCATCCACCGAATCGAGTTGCCCTAGTGAAAAATCGAGCACTTTCTGAGGACCTGTTTCTCGGGTGACAAAGGTCAAATCGCGAATAGAATTGGAATCGACATAGTCATAATCGGCATGGGCTTTCACAGTTTGCGGCCCAAGTATAGTAGCATGCGTAGCTGTATCGATCACAGTGACGGTGGCTATAATTGTCCGTCGATTTTCTGTGCCAATGATATTGTCTCGGAGTTCGCCCGATTCGGGATTTCGGTCAAAGCGATAACCAATGCGATCGTCCCCATCACCGATAATCGTGGCTTCTAAGAGCAACTCTCCGCCATTTTGAACACAATCAAAGAAGCCAGAGTTGCTCAAAGTCTGCACAAGTTCTGCATTGAGATGCCCTTCGAGATCGCCCTTGATGTAAGGAACGGAAATCGTCACAGTTCTGCCTTCGGTTTCGCCGCCGTCAAAACGATATCCACACCCAGCTGTTGTCAGCAAAATGCAAATGATGAATAAGCCAACAATTCCGATTTTCACTTTACATCCTGAGATGATTCGCTCAATTCAGAGGATTTTTTTTCATCTGAAGCATCTACCGCCAACCCTGGTTTCACTGGCAGATTTAGAAGCGGGGACGCTGGAGTTACTGGAGTAGCGGGTTCGCGCGCTTCTTTAGTTTCTGGTCCATTTATCGGTTTGTAATGGAGCTTACTTAGCCGCTTATTCGCTAGCTCACAGACTTTAGTCTCTGGATATTTCATTAAAATCCGCGTATAGTAGATATAAGCTGCTTGAGGCTTTTTTGTGCGTTCGTAGAAACGTCCTGTATCGTAAAGGTCGCTAGCAAAGATTTCTTTCATGTCGAGCAACATTTTTTCAGCAACATCTGTCCTTTCTTCCCCAGGAAAATCATGATGGAATTTACGCAAACTGATCTCGGCCAAATCGAGAAAATCTTGATCGGGATATTGCACTTGGGATTGAATCAGATAAACTTCCCCAATGCCAATATAACTTTCTGCTGCTAAAGGATGCTTGGGAAAACGGCGGATCAAGACTTGATAAGTCTCGATACTCGATTTGAACTCATCATCTTTGACAAGTAACTTCGCCTTACCAAAGAGGGCACGGGCTGCTAATTCATGATGAGGGAGGGCAGTGATGACTTCATCATAGATGCGGATCGCCTCATTCCGGGCAGGAATCCACTTGGGCATTGTTTCCCATCCCAAAATATGTTTTTTAGCTCCATGATGGTAATTCTCGGCGATTTTAAATTTATATTGGATCGCTTCTTCAAAGAATTTTGGGGTGGCTTGCTTTTTTAGATAGCTGGTTAAAAACTTATTAGCATATTCCAATTCCCCAGTCTGAAAATATCCGACACCCAGATAAAACAGCGCTTCCTGTGCAAACGGCGTTAAAGAAAAGTTTTTAACAACGATCAACGATTGATGAATGACCTCATCCCAGTTCTGTTTCTGATAGGCATCCATTGCAACGCTATAATGCTCTTGCACCGACATCGTTGCGACCTCTTCGCTTTTAATCAATTTACCATTCTTAAAAGTGTAAGCAGCGTGAGCACTCAATGGGATGGCAAGAAGAATAGGAAAAAGAGCGGCAGCTAGAGATAATCTTTTCATGGAATCCTTATTGATTAAGAGGGAAAGTATTCTAAGAAAATTCGAATTTGTCAAGAAAGCGATATGGAATACAGCTCAGATTTTAACTTTTTTTAAGCCGCGCGAGTATAGAAAAAATCTTTACTCCCATTTGAGAGCTTTGATCGAAGGCAAAAGCGTGATTTTTCTTTCCAGTTCTTTATGGTAGTCAACTCCCCAACTCTGATCGATATGTAATATGCCGACTTTGCCTTTCTTGGCAATAAAGGTAATTTCAATAGAAATTTCCCCAGAATGGGCACGAAAGGCCTCCTTTAAGGCTAGGATATGGCTCATGCGGACAATATCAGCGTCGAGCTGAATTTTAAGCTGTTGAAAAGTTTTTTTCTTCGCTTCTTGTTCTTTGACAGTCATTGAACGAAAATTTTTATTCTTTCCTCTCATCTCAAACACCTTGGCTTGTTGTTTGGCCATATCGTAGGCATCATCGCAAGCTTTGATCATCACTTCGTCTGCTTTTGAAAGATCATCCAGCCAACGACATTGTAAACGAATTTGTCCATCTTGGATTTCTTTTTGAACAACGGCATAAAGCAGCTGATTTTCTTGGATTAAAGCGCCTTTTTCTTCAAACAAATCAGGCCAAATGGGAAGCTCAAATCTTCCATTGCCATCGCCAATCGTTAAAATCGCAAACTTGCGTTGGGACTTTGCGGAGATTTTGACGACAACGCCCTCGATAATAAAGGCAATCCGGCAAACACTGCCGGAAGGGAATTTGTCCAACTCAGAAAAAGAAACGCATGATAGACGTTGCATCTGCTGGCGAAAATCATCGAGCGGATGACCATTGAGATAGATACCCAATAGTTCGTATTCGCGTTTAAAAATCATTTGCTTCGACAATTTTTCTTTCACAGTGGGAGGAGATTTAAAACGTGAATCTTTCTCACCATCGATCAGAGAGAAGAGATTCATCACGCCTTTAGCCGCTTCTTTTTGTTCTTTTGCAGCCTCTTCATACATGGAATCGACACTCAATAGCATCGCTTCCCGGCTCCACTCTGTAAAATCAAAGCAGCCGGCCTCGATTAAGTTCTCAATGACTTTTTTGCCCACTTTGCGCGTATCGATACGCTGGGCAAAATCGTAGAGGGATTTATACGCACCGTTCTTGTTGCGCTCTTCGATAATCGCATCGACAACGCCTTCTCCTATGCCTTTGATCCCTCCCATCGCAAAACGAATACCGCGGACGATCGCCACAAATTCCTGGCCTGACTCGTTGATATCGGGCGGCAAAATCGCAATCCCAAATGTTTGAGCTTCGCGAATATGCTTCGTGACTTTAGTGAGATCATCGCGGTCAGTCGTCATTAATGCAGCCATCCAGTCCGAAGGATAATTGGCTTTCAAATAAGCCGTGACATAACTCAAATAGCCGTAAGCTGCAGCATGGGATTTATTGAATCCATACGAGGCAAATTTTTCGACTTTATCGAAAATATGCATGGAAGTAGCCTCGTCAATTCCATTGTTCAAGGCTCCTTGACGGAATTTTTCGCGTTGGCGAGTCATCTCTTCACGGTCTTTTTTTCCCATCGCACGGCGCAATACGTCACCTTCGCCGAGCGTGTAGCCTGCAAGCCGGCTTGCAATGGCCATGACCTGCTCTTGATAGACCATAATCCCATAAGTTTCCGACAAGATGTCTTCCATCAAAGGATGATCGATTTCGATGGTCTCCCGTTTATGTTTGCGGCTGATGAATGAAGGTATCATCTCCATGGGTCCTGGCCGATAAAGAGCTCCGACAGCAATAATTTCCTCAAACTTATCGATGTGCAATTGTTTGGCCAGGTCTTGCATACCGCCGGATTCTAACTGGAACACACCCATCGTCCTTCCTTGATTCAACAAATCAAAAGTTGGCTTATCATCAAGGGGCAAATTGACCCAGTCGATCGTCTTTCCTCTTCTTTTCTTGATCGCATCGACAGCGTGTTGGATCGCAGTC
>JASHXO010000158.1 GCA_030043495.1 Candidatus Rhabdochlamydia sp. | reverse complement strand
TCCAGCATGGAAAAGGCCATGAGAGAATTGAAAGACGAAACTATGCAGTGATGCCAGCAGGAAACTTGTCTCATAAAAGTGAGTGGAAGGGGTTGCAATCCTTAGTACGTGTACGAAGAGAAAGGGAAACGGCTACTTAAATAGACATGAGAGTAGCAAAGACTGAGCCGTTATAAAACAGCGGAACTCAACTGAGCGAGCTTGCGAGCGAAGGCGAGAGCTTCCTTCAAGTTTCAAATATTTGTTCTAATTGTATGTGCCCTGCTAAATCTGATCTTTATGATTTACAAATATCCTTATCTTTACCTATGTTGACAAATTGGTTTTTATTTTCGGAGGAGTATGTCGAGATTCTTTTCCAGACCCATTCTCGGTTCTGTACTATTCACCTTTATCCTCGCCCTTTTTGGAGCCTCCTGTCAAAAAAAAGAGCAATCGGCTCGAAGAGAGATCCAATGCGTCCATCTCAATTTAAAAAATGAACCGGCCACTCTCGATCCTCGCAAAGGCGGCGATATTATTTCTTCTCATTTGCATTTTCTTTTGTTTGAAGGACTGGTTAGATTGAACAAAGATGATTCGATTACTCCAGCGCTGGCTAAATCTTTTGAAATATCTGCAGATAGGACTGTTTATACTTTCCTATTGAGAGATGCGGTTTGGTCAAATGGAATGCCGATCACAGCTTTTGATTTCGAAAAATCCTGGAAAGATATTCTCGATCCTTCTTTTCCAAGTCCCAATGCCTATCTGCTTTATCCCATAAAAAATGCCGAAGCGGCTAAACAGGGGAAAGTCCCTTTGTGCGAGGTAGGCATTGCCGCTAAAGACGCCAAAACCTTCGTCGTCACACTGGAAAAACCTACTCCCTACTTTCTCGATTTGATCTCTTTTTGTGCCTTTTTCCCCGTCAATCAACAAATTGACGAAGAATATCCCGACTGGGCTCTTAATGCTGGGAAACAGTACATCTCTAATGGGCCATTTATTCTGAAAGAATGGAAGCACAACAATGAAATTGTCGTTGTGAAAAACCCTCTTTATTGGGATCAAAATCGCATGCGGTTCAATAAGATCCACTTCAGCATGATCGATAACGAGACGACTGCATTACAGATGTTCGAAAATGGCGAGCTAGATATGTTGGGCGACCCTCTTTCTCCACTGCCGATCGATGCTCTAGCTTCACTGAAGAAAAAAACTAAAGTTTATACAAATCCAGTTGGCGGAACAACGATGATCTCATTCAATGTCGATGCGTTCCCGTTTAACAATGCAAAAATTCGCAAAGCTTTCGCCTATGCAATCGATCGAGAGTCAATTGTGAAGAACATCACCCAGATGGACGAGATCGTTGCGACGAATGCTATTCCCCCTGTGCTAAAAAACAATCGCTACCGAGCATTTTTCAAAGATGGCGATACTACTCAAGCTAAGACACTATTGGAAGAAGGCATGCAAGAACTGGGAATCACAAAGGAGGCATTCGGCAGCGTCGTCTACTATTATACTGCAGCTGAGCTGAACCATAAAATTGCCCAGGCAATTCAACAGCAATGGCAAAGCGCCTTAGGTGTCCAAATCAAAATCGAAAATCTCGAGCACAAAATTTTGATGGACAAGCTGATCAAGCGCGACTATGCCTTTGCGCAAAGTCGTTGGTTAGTCCAGTACAATGATCAAATGAACATCCTCGAACGATTTAAATCCAAAATGAATAGCAAGAATTATTCCAATTGGGAGAACCCTGAATTTATACGCCTTCTTGAAGATTCATTTTATGAAAATGGCCTTAAGCGCGCCGAAATTTTAGAAAAAGCAGAGGAAATTTTTCTAAGCGAGATGCCGATTTGCCCCATTTACCATTGGGTCATGCCGTATATTGTACAGCCCCACTTGAGTAACGTTGGAATGACTTCAATCGGAGAGCCTGTTTTTGAACCTCTCACTCTTGAAAATAGGAAAGCATTGCGGTGAACCCAGGCCTTAAGGCCTGGGTTTAAGTTGGAGGCCGAGCTTTGCTCTCGGCCCAACATAGTTTTGAAAATACCCGGCCCTTAAGAGCCGGGTTTCCACCGGAGGACGGATGAATACTGCAATTCGCAGGGACAACACTTCGAGCCATATCGTTTTTCCACGACATTCCTTGGAGATGGAAAAGACACCCCATCTGATTAAACCCGCTTATTCTTCTCGCGGGATCAGCAATCTGGAATTCGAGGCTTATATCACATTCATCGAGCAGATCCTCAGAACCGTCCTTCCTCAAGATCTGGTGATTGCATTATCGACTTACAAAGATCCTCTTTTAATTGAAAAGAAAGTTCTATCTTTATGTGAAAGCCTGCCCCTTCTTGCTTGGAACAATCCAGACCGTGCTCCCTGCACGCTTTGTGTCAGTCTGCTTTGTCATTCAGAATTCACTCATGGGGTGGGGCGGTATCTTTGTGATACTTTAACGCGTTGGCTAGTTCCGGGAAAATTTTTAAATATTAGTTCTGTCCGATCTCTTAAGTTTACCTTCATTTCCTGCCCTAGGCAGTATCTTTTTTTCCATCAAATGCTTATCGATATCGATAACGACCAGCAACTTTCCTTGGTAAAAAGCAATCAGGAAAACATGGAAAAAGAAATTCGATTAAGCATTCTCGCAGTCCGCCATGCGCGCAGTGTCGTTTCCGTAAAACAGCTATCGCCCGAACAAAAAAAGGCAATGATCGAGGAGAATATCGCTTCTGTTCTATCCCATCCGATAAGAAATCTAGAAAACAACGTCTTCGATCAAATGCAAAATTTCTGGCTGCATGTTAGTGCTGAAGATAAAATCAAGCAGCTTCAAGAACAGTTTTCGCCGTACGTCGAGCAGCGTCCAAAAATTTTCGACCGCGATATCTTCCACGAAATTAAACATTCCCTTCTTTTATTCAGTGACAGATTCACAGGGATGCGCGATTTACGCCACGTCAGCCGTTTAATCTCCTATCAATATCTATTCCGCAAAATGCAAATGCGTATTTGCATGGAATCTCCGAAAGAACGGCATCTCAGCCTTAAACTCATCAAATTAACACTCCCCTCTCAGACAAACCAAAAAAACAATGTCCTCGGAATTATTGGGGCCATGAATGTTTTAAGGGAAAATGAACTTTTTGAAGAGCGCCATATCGTGGAAGCAATCTCTCAGTGTCTTCCTCACATTCGCAAAATAGAAAACTCTATTGTTCTCGACCGCCGCAGTCATGATCCTATTCGTATTTTTTACTTGGAAATTGAGAAAAAAGATGGTGCGGGATTTAGCTTAGATGAAATGAGAGAGCTGAAAAAAAACCTCCCTCACGAACTTAAAGAAAGTGTTGAAAATGTCCTGCATCCTGTCTTGATGCCCCGAAATGAAGAAGAGATCATGCGCAATATCTTCTTGCTCAGCCAGCAGTTAAAATATTTGAACGATCTTCCACAAGTGATTATCTCATTTAATGCGCAAACGGAACAATGGCTGCAATTTACCGTGATCCTTTTACGGATTTTGCGTGATGACGATCTCCAGTTAACGGAAATTTTTTCCAAAACCTCCACAGACTTGAAAATCGAAGATCTAGAAGCCAAAAAAGTCGGCCTTTTGCGAAAAAGGTACCCTAAAGAGGCCAATGTCTTCAAAGTTTCTTTGGACAAAAAACAGTTCTTGCGCAAGGATTACACGATCGACCTATTTAAAGCACGGCAATCTGTCTCTTTGGAATTGAATAACATTTTTAAAGGAATCCGCGATTTCAATGGAGGCATTTTGTCTAAACAGCAAGAAGTTTTCCAAGAACTTCAAAGTCTGATTCAGGAAACATCTTCCGATAACGATTTTTTGCTCGAAAACTTTTTTTACTCTATCACGCCGCCGCTGAGACAAACATTGATCATGCCCAGTTCTCTAAAAACTCTATTTTCGCTGATGCAAAATGCCTTAGATGCGGATTATAAAAAGGAATCTTTCTTCTTGAAGGCGCAATTCGAGCCCGAGCAATTACTGGCCATAGCAGCTTCGCCTTTTCATTCGATAAAAGATGAGCTTTTTTCTCTGATGATCAAACTCAAAATCCCCACTCAGGAGCTCTCTTACACTCATGTCAATGCCTACGGCATTACATGCATTGGTTATGTTTACCAAAACCGCGATCCCAATATTCGCAATTTGTTCTACTCTACTCTCCTAAGTTGTCTACAGGAATGGCGGACAAGATATAAATCATAGTCTTTATGGAATCGCTTTTTTCCAAAGCCCTGGAAGAATTCCTTGAAGTTCGTCTTTCTACGACCACTTTGGGAAAAAACTCTCCAGAGATCTTAGAAGATATCTTCTGTAATACGCTTGACGCTAGAGACCTCGAATCTCTCGGCCTGCCAAAATACCTGGCCCCAGCCTTAGGACGAGGCCTTCCAAAACGATATTTGCAAACAAATCCTTCTATCTGCCAGGTAAAAGACAGTTTTTCCGATGCTGCCTTACTGCGCCGACTACGTATAGCTAAAGCTATTTTTTTTCTTTATCAGCAACAAAAGTTCCTCCAGAAATCAAAGATTGCAATCTTCTCTTGGATCATTGCCGATGGATTAGGAGATTATTATGCGCAACAAGAAGCAGCCAATGTTTTATTGCACAAATTTCCGGGCCTTTATCTCATTTCCATGCTACATAAAGATGCAAAAGTTCCTGCGCTTCATCGAAAATGCCCACATTATGTTCTTCGCTACAATGGAAAACTTAATCAGCCCATCGTCTATGAGGCATTTCCCGATGAACTTCTCGCTAAAATGTCTCAAACAGATCTCATTCTTGAATTCCCTACAGCTTTTCCATTTATGGGGCAGTTGTTGGAGACATTGCGTAAAAATAATTCTGCTTTAATACATCAAAGGATTGGCGAGCATAGTTTGATCGAGTCCCTTGATTTTACCCCTTCTACAGGCGCTTACTGCATGGGACTACATGCGCTTGAACTAGGAATTTTCAGTAAAAAGAACTCTTTTGGCAAATATCCAATCCTTGGACTGCAATATCAGCCTCTTTTCGAATTTCTCTTCACTGGACGGACACCAGCAGCGATTGAAAGCTATTTGGACAGCCATGCCTTTAACGTCAGCTATACTAAAACTT
>JASHXO010000157.1 GCA_030043495.1 Candidatus Rhabdochlamydia sp. | reverse complement strand
CCAAAGAATTGTTTGATGTCAGGGTGGCGTTGTGCTTCTTCGTAAGAGAGTTCATAAGATTTAACAGGTGTGCCGTCACGGATTTTCTCGTTGACGAGCATCTCAATTTGACGGATTTCCTCTTTGGAAAGCGCCTTATGATGGTTGAAGTCAAAACGCAATCGACCCGCTTCGACAAGCGACCCCGCTTGGCGGATATGTTCTCCTAAAACCTTTTGCAGCGCCCAGTGCAATAGGTGGGTTGCGGTATGATTGTTCGCAATTTCTTGACGCCGCTTTGCATCGACTTGGGCATTGACCGGTTCCCCGAGGATCATGGCACCGCCTTCCATTTTCCCGATATGGACGATGACGCCAGGATAAGGCGCATGACAATCGGTGACTTTAAACTGACCTTTGTGATGTGAGAGGACGCCGATATCGCCAATTTGCCCGCCTTTTTCAGCATAGAAGGGGGTGCAGTTGAGGATCACGATGCCTTCTTGCCCTTCGGCCATCGAATCGACAAACTTTCCATTCACGACAAGTGCCATGATGGTTCCTTCAGCAGCTGTCTGTTGATATCCCAAAAATTCGCATGGTCCATGTTTTTCGACGTAATTTTTAAACAGACTCTCTTCGACTTCTTGGATGTGGACAGTTTGTGCGCTGCGCGAACGCTCTTTGGCTTGCTCTTCGAGAAGTTGATAAGCATCGAGATTGACCTGAAGGCCAGTATCTTTAGCGATCAATAGGATTTCTTCAATCGGAAAACCGTAAGTGTCCTTGAGTTTAAAGGCGTCGTCTCCTGAGATCCGTTTCTGAGGGCTTTTTTGAGCTTCTTCAATGATATTGTTTAAAATATTCCCACCGCGTTTCAGCGTGCGGATAAAAGCCTCTTCTTCAAGAGTGAGAATTTCAGCGATGCGGGCTTGAGAGCTAATGAGTTCTCGGTAATCAGATCCCATCGTTTCGATAAGGCGCGGTAAAATTTTTGCCAGAAAAGGCTCTTGTATTCCCAGCATGCGTCCGTACCGGACAGCGCGGCGAAGCAGTTTGCGCAAAATGTAGCCGCGTTCCACGTTGCTTGGCTGAGCGCCGTCCGCAATGGCAAAGGAAAGTGAGCGGATATGATCGGCGATGACGTGATAGGCGGGAGCAAGATGGAGATCATTTGGATTGTATTTTTTGCCGCTGACATTTTCTATTTGTGCAACAAGACTGCGCAAAACATCTGTTCGGAAAACAGTATCGACATCGAGTTTTAGTGCAGCAACGCGCTCCAGTCCTGATCCTGTATCGATGGACTGTTTGGGCAAGTCCAACATTTTTCCCGTGGCATCGCGATTGAATTGCATGAAAACGAGGTTCCAGAATTCTAGGAAGCGAGTGCCTTCAATATCATTCTTAGGGGATGTCGCATTGCCGTATTTATCCCCACGGTCGAAATAGAGTTCAGAACATGGCCCGCAAGGACCGGTATCGCCCATTGCCCAGAAGTTATCTTTTTCATCCATCCGCACAATTTTTTTTTCATGGATGATTTGTTTCCAGAGTTCGAAAGCTTCATCGTCCTCGTGGAAAACAGTGATCCAGATTTTCTCAGGATCAAAACCAAAAACAGTTGTCGAGACTTCCCAAGCATAAACAATCGCCTCTTTCTTAAAATAATCGCCGAAAGAAAAGTTGCCGAGCATTTCAAAAAAAGTGAGATGCCGAGCCGTATGGCCGACGTTGTCCAAGTCGTTATGTTTGCCGCCAACGCGGATACATTTTTGAGAAGTCGCCGCGCGCGTATAATCCCGTTTACTTTTCCCTAAAAAGACATCTTTGAACTGGTTCATGCCCGCGTTGATGAACAATAAAGTGGGATCGTCATGGGGGACGACGGGAGATGAAGCGACGACAGTGTGTCCGTGGTCTTTAAAATATTTGAGAAAATTTCGACGAATCTCTTGTGAAATCATATTTAATTCCTAGAATGTAACGATGAGAAAAGAAAGATAGCACAAGAAGATAAGGAATGTCAAAGCGAGATCAGAACTGAGGATTTCCCGTTGTAGCTGATTTTTATTTAAAACTAAACTTAAAAGCCGTACTAAATCTTTCGAAAGCAGGTTTTAGTACAGCTTCTGAGGAGTCCGTGCAAACCCCATAAATCACAATCATTAGCAACAACTGACGACAGATAGAATAGCAGCTAAAGGGATTTCTATCTATGGTGATTTGTTGTGAGCAGTTGTTATTTTTGGCAGATGAGTGGTCCATCTATGGTCTATATACCGTTCGTGATTGAAGAAACGACTTGATGAAAATTTGACTTGACATGTAACATATTGAGCATGATCTTCTTAGCAGCTGACTCGATATTTAGGTCAGGATTTTAGGAATCGAGTGAGGGATAAATTCAGTCCCGTAAACTTTTCAAAGCAAGCTTGTGCATGAATTTTTCAACCACCCGCGAACAAAGTTTGCTAGAGATCACAGAGGGGGAAAATGGGCTGACAGGAAAAATCATAGGCAGCAGCCATAGACATTCATCGAACGCTTGGACCTGGGTTTTTGGAATATGTATAGTAAAGTGATTTTTTCAAGCTCGATATTAAGGTTCTAATCCAAGCCTTCTACACAACATTCACTGTGAGGCTTAGATAAAAGTTTCTCTCTAAAAATCAAGTTCTGATAATGTTTTGTATCACTCGAACGGAGAGTTTTTATTTATGGCACTTAAATCACCACGTACAAAGCGATTAAAAGCAGATGTTGAGCAAGAATTTGCTGCGTTAGCAGAATCCTTAGCTCAAGAAAAGGACACCTATTCTGCCAAACTTGAAATGGCAGCTCAAATACAAGAAGCCGAGATCAAAGGAGCTGTTAGCGAAATAACAGTCGAAGCTATTTCAAAAAAGTTATCCGACTTGAATGTAGAAATCTCTCGAACTCTTTCAAATTTAGCCGAAAAAATGAATGGAGAGGTGGCGCTCCTTCGGTCCCTTAAAGAAGCTGCCTGCTTAGAATCAAAAGAATTGCATCGACTTCATGGGATTGATATTGCAGCTACAAGTATTGATCAACTCATCGCTGATCATGCAGAAAAGAAAAAGCAATTTGAAATCGAAATCGTGCAAATACGCGAAGACTGGGAAAAAGAAAAGAAAGAAAGACAATTACGAGAAGATGAAAATGCGGAAATTCTCAAAAAAACAAGAGCACGCGAAAATGAAGAGTACGAATATAAAAAGACCTTAGAGCGAAAAAAACTCCAAGATCGTTTCGAGGAAGAATGCCGACTTAGAGAAAAGCAAGCTAAAGAAACCCAAGAATCTCTCGAAAAGAGCTGGAAAGAACGGGAAGAAGCGCTTAAATCAAAAGAAGAGGGGTTCGAAGCACTGCAAAAAGAAGTAAGCCAATTTCCGGGGCGTTTGACAGCAGAATGTGCAAAATCTGTTAAAGAAGCCTCTAAAGAAATGGAGATAAAATACAGTCAAGATATCGCTAATTTGAAGAGAGATCTAGCAGTAGAAAAACAGATCAGCGAATTAAAAATCAAACAATTGCAAGAACTATTGGCCAATCAACAAACACAAATGGCAACCCTCCAAACTCAACTCGATGAAGCAAAGAAACAAGTCCAAGATATTGCTGTTAAAGCCATTGAAGGAGCTTCAGGTGCAAAAGCTCTTTCCCACATTAACCAAATTGCTATAGAGCAGGCAAAAAATAGGCCACAAAGCTGATTAGCTCAACATAAGTTACATTTTGCTCGCAAGATTTCAAAACACTCAAAATTTTTTTCTCCTAAGAAAACATCACTTGAGATAGGATTTTCTTTTTAGATAGTGCGCATGTCTCGCAACATCAAGGAATCTGATGCGTTGTACTTTTGGCATCTTGGTCAATTTCTTCTGT
>JASHXO010000156.1 GCA_030043495.1 Candidatus Rhabdochlamydia sp. | reverse complement strand
CTTTGTCCACTCCGGCAAGGTCGCAAGCGGCGAGAATTTCGGGTCCTGCTTTGGGTGTGCAGACGACGATCTCCCTGACGCCAGCAACTTTAGCAGGAAGAACAGTCATTAAGACAGTAGAAACGAGGGGATATCTCCCTCCGGGAATATAACATCCGACTTTTTCAATCGGGCGCACCAATTGCCCTGCACGGATTCCTGCATTCACTTCCATCCACCACTCGCGTGGCAATTGCGCTTCATGAAACTTCCAGATGTTCTCTTTGGCCGCTATTAATGCGCCTCGAAGCGGTTGTGGAATTATTGCAGCCGCATCGTCTCTTCTTTCTTTTGTCACAAGAATGTTCTCCAGATCTTTTTTATCGAATTTGCGCGCAAAGTCTTTGAGCGCCTGATCTCCTCGTTCTTTGACGTCGCGAAGGATCGGCCTGACTTCATCGACAATCGCGCTCAAATCAATTTGCCGCGCTTTGAGCTTTTGCAAAACAGTGCGTTCTGAAGATAGAATAATTCTCATTGTTTTCTCCTCTTGAGCTCGTCTTCAACTTCGTTTAAACCGATGTCGTATTTGCGCAATAAGACCATCAGGTGATAAAACAGATCGCAGGCCTCATAGACAAGTGCCGATTTTTCTTTCTTAAATGCAGCTTCAATCACCTCAAAACATTCTTCACTGATTTTTCGTTCGACAAGTGAGTCCTGTGATAAAAGCTTGCACGTGTAAGAATTGGCATTTTGGCTTTTCTGGCGCTCTAAAATGATCTTCTCAAGTTCACTAAAAATCATGGTTGTTTCCTCATGGCACAATTTGTTCAATATTAGTCACTAAAATTCCGCTGGCCCCTAATTTCTTCAGACGATCGATCACCTCGGTCATTTCACGACTATTGACGACAACCTGAATGGCGCAAAGGTCTTCGCGTCCCAAAATGGACATCAGCGTGGGTCCGCTTAATCCAGGAACGACAGCGCCGATATCTGGAAGACTTGTTTTGGGGACATTGGCGATTAAAAACTTTTGCTCATGTGCAAGGAGGACCGATTCGAGGGCGGTCAAGATTTTATCGATTTTAGGCTTGTCGGCTTGCAACTTCTTGGCATTGGCAAACAAACAGGCTTTCGTCGCAAGCAGGGTCATCACCGGTTGAAGGTCGTTCATCCTCATCGTTTCACCCGAAGAGGTCAAATCGACGATGGCATCGGCAAGTCCAAGCTTTGGCGCGAGTTCCACGGCCCCTGAGATCTCAATGATGTCGGCATTTAATCCTCGCTCGTCGCAAAAAGTTTTTGTGATTTTCGGATAGCACGTCGCGATCTTGAGCTTCTTGGAAAAGAGTTGATCTTTATCTAAATTTTTGGAGATCGCCAAAACAAGTTCTGCTTGGCCAAAATCTAAATCCAAGATTTGCTCCACACAGACACCTTTTTCTTTGACGAGGTCAATTCCCGTAATCCCCAAATCGATCATCCCTTCCTGAATAAATCCTGGAATATCGCTTGCCCGTGCGAAAATCACTTCCATGGAAAAATTTTCACAAAACGCGGAGAGCTTGCGCTCTTTGGTCAAAATTTTGAAACCTGCTTTGCTAAGCAGCTCCAAGCTCCGATCGCTTAAGCGGCCTTTGTTCGGTAATCCGATCTTGATCATAATTCCTCCTTAGCTGGAGTTTGAACGGTATGCTCGAGCGCAATCTCGACCTTCATGGGCGGGTTAGCCGAGCTATCCGTTTTCTCGGGCACCAAAGAGCGCCCGCCCTTAATCGACGAAGGAATCTCCTCTTTGGAAAGGAGGAGTTCTTCAAAGCAGCTTTTAACACCTAAATGACAAACAGGTCCCTTCACTTCGACTTGGATCAAGAGCGAATCGCGATCGCAATCCATCTTGATTTTTTTAACGAGCAAGACATTCCCCGAAGATTCCCCTTTCATCCATAGACGGCCCTTGGAACGGCTATAAAACCAAACTCTTTTCTCTTCTTTTGTCTTCAACCAAGCTTGAAGGTTCATAAATCCCAGCATCAGCACTTCATTGCTCTTTTCTTCTTGGATGATGACGGGAAGCAGTCCGTTTCCTTTATTAAAATCTAAACCTCGCATGTCATCCTCCTAGTGCTCTGTAAACTTAATTTTTGCGGTTTCGGCTATGTCAAAGCCCCGGGGTTAAACGATCGTAAAGCGCGCTGTATTAATTCATTAACCGCGGGGGCTTTGACGTAGCCGAAACCGCAAAAATTAAGTTTACAGAGCACTAGTGTTTAAACAAGCGTTTGCACGTGAAAATCATCGCGATCCCAAAACGATTGCACGCTTCAATGACTTCTTGATCTTTTTTTGATCCGCCAGGCTGAATGATCGCCGTAATCCCAGCTCTTCCCGCCATTTCAATCGAGTCAGCAAACGGAAAAAATCCATCGCTGGAAAGGACAGCACCAGGAGCTCTTTGTTTGGCTTTGTGCAGGGCGATAAACATGCTATCGACACGGCTCATTTGGCCAGCGCCAATTCCTACCGTCGCGCTCTCTTTTGCGATGACGATGCTATTGCTCTTGACCTCTTGATTGACCTTGGCAGCAAAAATCAAGTCCCTCATTTCAGCAGCTGTCGGTTGCTTCTGGGTAATGACTTGAAAATCGTTCGCATCAAACCTGTGCGAAGGAGAAGTTTGGTACAAAAGACCGCCATCGACTTCTTTAAATGCCATCCTTTCTGACAATATCCATAAAAGATCGCCTGTCTTTAGAACTCTTAAACTGTTTTTAGTACTCAAAGCGCTAAGGGCTTCTTCGTCATAATCTGGGGCGATCACAAGTTCTAAAAAGTGATTTCGGAGCGCCTCTGCTGTCGCGAAGTCTACCTTACGATTGAAAGCGACGACCCCACCAAAGGCACAAAGAGGATCTGCAGCATAGGCTTGTATAAAGCTGGCACAACAATTCTCTTTTTCTGCAACGCCAGAGGGATTATTGTGTTTGACAATGACGCAAGCCGGCCCATCGAACTTTTTAACTATTTGCAATGCCGAATCAGCATCGAGAATGTTATTAAAAGTCAGTGGTTTGCCCTGAAGTTGAATCGCCATCGCTGCTGAATTTCTCTTGCGGGAAGAATCGAGATAAAGTGCGGCGTATTGGTCGGGATTTTCTCCATAGGTCAACTCGGATGCTTTGGTAAATGAAAGGGTCAAGCGCTCAGGAAATTTATTCTCGCTGAAAGAATTGACGATGGCTGAGTCGTAGTCAGCAGTGAGTTGAAATGCTTTTGCCGCCAATTTTTTTCGAAACGCATGATTGACCTTCGACGATTTAAGGCGATCGATAATTTCTGGATAGTCAGCAGGATCGCAGACGACAATCACATTTTCATAATTTTTTGCTGCGGCCCGAAGCAAAGCCGAACCGCCAATGTCGATCTCCCTTTTGTCTAAGGAATACAGATTCACGACGACCAAACTGATGAACTCAACGTCATCCTGAGTATTTGGACTCCCTAATATCCCGGCGAAAATCTTGGGATGCAACGTTTTGACTTTTCCGCCTAAAAGTTCTGAGACTTCCGTATACTTTTCGATTTTTTGAACGGAGACCTCATTTTCTTTCAAAAACTGAAATGTTCCACTTGTAGAAAGAATTTCATAATTCAACGCATTGAGCTCGCGCGCAAAATCTAAAATTCCATTTTTGTTGGAAACAGAAATAATTGCTTTTTTCATAAAACCATCATTCAAACAAATAAATAAATAAAACTTTCACTGCAAATAATGCAGTTAGTTTAATCAAGAATAAAAAATTATTTTAACGGTGTTAATTATTCATCGCAGTAGGACGACAAATAAAAACGAATAAATGGATTAGGAATGATGGTGATGATGATGGAGAGAAAGGAAGAAAACAAAAGATGATGAATAGGAAACTGGTGACAGTTCCTGTGTTGCTAAAAGAACTTGGTTTCGATTTTTATTCATAAATACCTTCCTTCGAAAAATCTAATAGTGATCTTTCTTAATTAGGATTATATTCGAAAATTCTCTTTTATCTCAATGAAAATTGTCTTGAATTGACTAAATTGCTTATCACTAAAAGCTTAAATTTTGCTAGTGCTCTGTAAACTTAATTTTTGCGGTTTCGGCTACGTCAAAG
>JASHXO010000155.1 GCA_030043495.1 Candidatus Rhabdochlamydia sp. | reverse complement strand
GGCATGCTAAAGAACTTGCAAAGCCAATTCTCGAGTCGGGGAAAAAGTTAATCGATCTCGGAGCAGATTTTCGATTAAAAAACCCAATCTCCTATGAAACGTGGTATCAACATCCGCCTGTCTCCTCGGAGCTTCTCGATAAAGCAGTCTATGGCTTGCCTGAACTCGGATATCGAGAAAAAATTAAATACGCGCAGCTCGTCGCGAATCCTGGATGTTATCCGACATGCAGCTTGCTAGGAATTATGCCTGTAATTGTCTCAGGTTTGATCAAAACAGAAGACATAGTTCTAGATGCCAAATCAGGTATATCGGGGGCGGGAAAGGCGCTTGCCCTAGGCTCTCATTTTTGCGAGGTTGCTGAAAATTTTAAAGCTTATCAAGTTGCGGGCGCACATCGACACATTCCCGAAATTGAACAAGGGCTAGAAGAAATGTCAGGCCATCTCATCCTCGTCCAGTTCACGCCACACCTCCTTCCGATTATCCGAGGACTTCTAGTGACTGCTTATTTGACCCTTGGGAAAGCGATGACTGCTGAAGAAATTTGGAAGATCTATGCCGATGCTTATCAAGATGAACCTTTTGTCAGGGTTTATCCTCTCGGAGAATTTCCTCAGACAGCGAATACAAGAGGGACGAATTACTGCGACATCGGTCTGAACATCGACAAACACACGGGGAAATTAATTGTAATCAGCTGCATTGATAATCTCGTCAAGGGAGCTGCTGGACAAGCTGTTCAGAACATGAATCTGATGTTCCATTTGCCAGAAATAACGGGTCTAAATGATTTATGCCCCATATATCCATGAGGGAGGAGTGATGAAACAGAAACATGTCGATGGAGGCATTTGCGCTCCCTTGGGTTTTATGGCATCCGGCGTAGCTGCCGATATCAATGGCAAAGGAAACAGTAAAAAAGATGTTGCTTTGATCTTTAGTGAAACACCTGCAGTAGCGGCAGGCGTTTTCACCAAGAACGCGGTGAAGGCAGCGCCGATTCTCGTGACGCAAGAGGTTCTCAAAAATCAAAAACTGCAAGCTGTGGTGATCAACAGCCGCAATGCAAATTCTTGTACAGGGCAGCAAGGGATGAAAGATGCCGTCGCAATGTGTTGCTTAGCGGCCTACTCCCTTAAAATCGAGCCCGAATTAATCGCTGTGAGCAGCACCGGGGTCATTGGTGTTCCACTTCCCATGCAGCGCATCGAAAAGGGGATTGTAGAAGCTGCAAAATACTTAAGCAAAGACGGGAATGCGGATGCCGCGTCTGCCATCATGACGACAGATACCTTTTCTAAAGAGATTGCCATTCAAATCGATCTCAATGGATTTGCGGTCGCCATAGGCGGTATTTCCAAAGGTTCTGGAATGGTCCATCCCAATATGGCGACGATTTTAGGGTTTATCACAACAGATGCGAAGATCACTCCCCATGCACTTCAAGCAGCTTTAAAAAGGGCAAACGATAAGTCATTCAATATGATCAGCGTCGATGGGGACACCTCGACAAACGACATGATTCTCGCAATGGCCAACGGCTTGAGCAGCAATCCCGAAATCCAACTTGACACGCCCGAATTTGAAACATTTATACAAGCTTTGGAATATGTTCTCGTATTTTTAGCAAAAGAGGTGGCAAGAGACGGGGAAGGTGCTACCAAGTTGCTAGAAGTGCAAATAGTCAATGCGGCATCCATGGATGATGCTAAAGCTGCTGCAAGAGCTGTCTGCAGTTCCCTTTTGGTCAAAACAGCGATCTTTGGCGAGGATGCCAATTGGGGGCGTATCCTCTGTGCTCTGGGGTATTCTGGAGCACAGTTCGACCCCTCGAATGTCAACATCTTCATTGGGGATGTGCAAGTCATGGATAAGGGAAGGCCTCTGATGTTTGATGAAGAAGCGGCACTGCACATCCTTTCCAAAAATGAGATTATCATCACTGGCGATCTCCAATCCGGCAGCGCGAATGCAACGAGTTGGGGATGCGATCTGTCCTACGATTACGTCAAAATCAATGGATCATACCGCACATGAAAACAGTTGTCATTAAATGCGGAGGGGCCGCAATGCAAACCCTTGAATCGATGGAAACGATGATGCAAGACATTGCTCAATTAAAAGAGCATGGATGGCAGGTCATCGTTGTGCATGGAGGAGGGCCTGAAATTTCCAGATTTTGCCAAAAAGTGGGAATCGTACCTCAATTTGTCAATGGCTTGAGAGTGACTGATCGCGAGACGATGCAGGTCGTCCAAATGGTACTCATCGGCAAGATCAACAAGGAACTCGTCTTCCTCTTGAGCCAAAAAGGGATTAAAGCCATTGGGATTTCGGGGCAAGATGGGAACCTTATTGTGGCAGAGCCATCGATCGACTATGTCGGCCAAATCAAACAGATCAATCCTGAAATTCTGAATATGATCCTTCAGCATGGATACATTCCGGTGATCGCTCCTATTGCAACATCCTCAGACATTCTTGGTTTGAATATCAATGCTGATAGCGCTGCAGCACAAATAGCCATTGCTCTTCAGGCCGATCATTTCATTTTTCTCTCTAATGTGCCGGGAATCCTAGAAGACCCTCACGACCCAAAAACGAAAATCGATACAATTAAAAGCGTTGAGCCCTTAATCGCAAGCGGCAAGATCAGCGGCGGGATGATCCCAAAAGCGCAAGAAGCCGTCGCAGCTTTGAAGCAAGGGGTAGGGAAAGTGCATCTTATAGATGGGCGTATATCAAACTCCCTTTTGTTCCTCCTGCAAGAAAAAAAACAAATCGGAACAACATTTGAGTTATGAAGACAGAAGAGATCGTTGCGTTACACGACAATTACCTAATGAACACCTATCGCCGATATCCGATTGCCATTGTCAAAGGGGAAGGGACGAAAGTATGGGATGCAGACGGGAAAGAATACCTCGATTTTCTCGGAGGAGTTGCTGTCAATGTACTCGGCCATTGCCATCCGGTCGTTATCGATGCAATTATCGCGCAAGTTAAAGAGCTCGTGCACATTTCAAATCTTTATTACAGCAAACCTGCTGCAGAACTTGCGCAACTTCTTGTTTTAAATGGAGGACTGGATAAAGTCTTTTTCTGTAATTCGGGAGCGGAGGCTAATGAAGGCGCGATCAAGCTGGCGCGCAAGTATCAATGGCGCAAAGGCCATAAAGAAAAATATAAGATCATTACGGCTGCACATGCATTTCACGGTCGCACGCTTGCGGCTTTAGCCGCCACGCATAAACCTGAAATTCAAGAGGGGTTTGGCCCTCTGCCCACTGGCTTTCAATCGATAGAATGGAATGATGTAAACAATTTCACAAAACACATAGATGAAACAACGGCTGCTGTTCTGCTCGAACCTATTCAAGGGGAAGGAGGAATTTACCCGATCTCTAAAGAGTTCCTAAAACGTGTTCGCGCGGCATGCGATGAAACAGACACTCTATTGATCTTTGATGAGATTCAATGCGGGATGGGGCGCACTGGCACCCTTTTTGCTTATGAAAGCTTTGATATAAAACCCGATATCATCACTTTAGCCAAAGGAATTGCAAATGGACTACCTCTCGGAGCAGTTTGTGCGATTTACTCGGTTGCAGAGGCTTTTCAGCCAGGCGATCATGCGACGACATTTGGGGCCAACCCTGTTGTCACAGCCGCGGCTCTTGCTACCTTACAAGTATTGATCTCTGAAGGCTATCCTGAGCGCGTCGCTACAATCGGAGAGTATCTTCTTGATAAGCTTGATCAGCTTCAAATGAAATATCCTCATGTCATTGCTGAGGTTCGCGGCAAAGGACTCATGATTGGTGTAGAGCTCAACATCGACGGAAAATCTGTCCTTAGAGCTTGCCATTCGCAAGGATTGCTTGCTAACATTACCGCGGGGAATGTTCTCCGCTTTCTTCCTGCATATACGATTACCAAGGAGGAAGTGGATAAAGCTGTGGATGTCTTAGAAAACGTCATCAAAGACATCTTGGAGTCCTGGGTTTAAGGGGGTTTCTTGATTTGTGAAGTCGGAGTAGTTCATAGATTTTCCTATAAAAGTTTAAAATTTTTCTCTAAGTTCATAAATTTTAATTAATTTGGCGAATTTAATTCAGCAACGCTGATCCTCACCTAAAAGTTCTTGAGAATTTTGCATGGGGTAAGAATAATCACAAGTAAATCATGATCTAACGATGAGGCATGACAATGAATCAAATTACGATTGCAGGACATTTAGGTGCAGACCCGGAAGTACGTTTTACTTCATCCGGCCAAAAAGTCACAACATTGCGTGTAGCAGCACGGGCGCGTCGAAGTGGTAAAGATGAAACAATCTGGTGGAAAGTAACAATTTGGGGCGAACAATTCGACAAGATCATCCCTTATTTCAAAAAAGGCAGTCCGATCATCGTCGTTGGTGAATTAAATAAACCCGAAATCTTCACTGATCGTGAAGGACGTCCGCAAGTTTCCATGAGCATTACGGCCCTCAATATCATGTTCAGTCCATTTGGGCGGCCTGACAACCAAAGCACAGGTGA
>JASHXO010000154.1 GCA_030043495.1 Candidatus Rhabdochlamydia sp. | reverse complement strand
ATTAATACAGCGCGCTTTACGATCGCTTAACCGCGGGAGCTTTCACGTTAGCCCAAACTGCAAAAATTAAGTTTACAGAGCACTAGAAACAAGATCGGATTGGCTAAGGTTCCTTTATATGCTCTATCTGTCAACAGAAGGTATCACAGCCATTCAAGAAGCTATGCAGAAGTACAAGGCGCAATTCGATCGCCTTTTTGCTGCAGAACGAAAGCTCTACCAAGATTTAGGATATGCTGATCCTGAAATGGAAGCAACCTACCTTCGCTCTGTCCTTCAAGGCATCAGCTTGGAGTATCTGCTAAGCGGAAAAAAGTATCCCCTGCAAACCATGAAAGAAACAATCATCAAGAGGTATCTCCCATGAGAGTAAAACTGTATCGTGAACACAAATATGTGAGTTTCGCATTGAGCGAACTTGAAAGGCTCATTGCCAAAACAGATTTTACAGATGATGCAGCGATTGCAGAGATTCGAAGTGAATGGCAGCGTGTTAAAGAGATGTTAGAGGGCCATGCACATCATGAAGAACACAATTTCCATGCTCTTTTGGAAAAGAAAGGATCCACAATTCATCATGATGCCCACGATGACCATGAGCATCATGAAGAAACATTAAAACATTTGCAATTCCTCTTGGATGCAATTAAGACAAGTTCTAATCCTATAGAAGCTGGATACCAGTTTTATCTGGCCTATCGTAAATTTGTCGGTGACAACTTATTGCATCTCCATGAAGAAGAGACCAAGCTGCTTCCAGAATTGCAAAGACTTTGCACCGATGAAGAGCTACGTGCTATTGAACATCCCACCTATGATTTAATGACGGTAGAGGAAATGAAAGAGATGGTGCAGGTTCTTTTTCCCCATATGAACTTTTCAGATAAATGTGCTTTCTTGATAGATATTCAGCTGGCTCAACCTAACAAGTTTCTACAGCTATGGGAACAAGCAAACAGCTTCCTTACAGCTGAAGAAGTCAAGCGGCTGCAAATCACTTCTTTCCCTTATAGTAGGACCCCTTGCAAATAAGAGGCCCCTATCATGAAAGCGCGACTTATTTTTTACGCTGATTAAGTTCAAGCTGCAAGCTAGCTATAGGTCCGCCATTTTCTGTCTCAACAGATACTTTCAATTCTCCCATGAAAAATTCCGAAAATCCTTTCCAAGTTTGCAAGTCGGTGCTGAACAAGAAATTTTCTTTCCCTTCACATCGAACATAACAGGTTTTTAATACCTTAAGATAAAGAGGTGCAATGGATGTTGACTCAAGTGTCAAGAATTGCCCTTTCAAGATAAGTTTGAAAGGTAAACTCGTCCCTTCTGGACATTCGACAATCACATCACTTATTTTCCCATTGGAAAAGTCCTGAATAACCCTATCGTTTAGCTCGGATAGGCCAATAATTTGATTCTGTGACCATTCTGTTGCTTTAAGAGTTGGCATTGCTGCAAGCTGAGCCGATCCTATGATCGGCATTAACATACAACCTAACAATTTTGCATTTTTCATATATTTCTCCTTTGTTTACTACATTTGTAGTAGTTTAAGTTCAAAAAAAATTAGAAAATCCATAGCCTCCCAAAGAGGATAGAGAGCAAGCCACAAATGGCAAGAGCATATTGGATCACTTTCCACTTTGTAGCTAGTTGGGTTGGTCCACAGAGAATCCTGTGCATTCTCTTCTGAAGCCACGATCGCCGTCCCACAAAAGGAGAGACAAGTATGGATGGCATCTCTTTTGCTTTTTGAGCTGTCTTTAACACCGCTTCGGCTAAAGCTAATGGAGAAATCCCAAAACGATAAATCATTGCATCAGATGCTTGTTCTTGCATTTCTTCCATCCGTGTTTGCCACCACCTTGATGGAATCCACCAAAATATAGACACAATGAATGAACAAACAAGGCGAAAGGCACAATCTTTCCAATGATAGTGGGCCATCTCATGGGTTATCACAGCTGCGATCTCCTCTTGAGATAAAGCATCAGTTAACGAAGCTGGAAAGAGAATCGTTTTGCCAGCAATACAGGGCGACGTAACTTCAGCTGATACAGCAAGGACGATTTGCTTTTTTTTCATCCATGCAGCCAAAGACGGATTCAGGTTTGGAAGTGATATCAAACTGCTGCCTCGCACGATCCATGAAACATATTGCTTTTCTTGGAAAATACGAACCAACCTCATAGCAATTGCGATGATACTTCCAAGGACTGCTACAGAGACAATTAGCCGAATCCAAAATGGATCAATAGAAAGAGCGAGGACATCTGCTATACTAAATGTTTTTCCATCCTGCATACTAAATTGGATACCCGTAAAAGGATTAACCATGACAGATAATTGCCTGGTTCCTGTTTCTGCCAAGATTGGATTCACTCTATGCAAAAGTGCCCAATTGGAAAAATGATAGAGGTAAAGATCAAAGCAGATTTTAAAAAAAGGCAGGACTCGGCAGATCGCTTTCAGCCTGGGATGTTTTACTCTGAAAAGGAACGCGAAAAGTTCAACCAGAAGGATCGTGGTAAAAAAGGAAAGCGTGCTATTCACAACAACATTGAAAATATAGATCCAGTAGAGCTGTTCTCCCATTAGGATTTGCCTTTTCGTTTTGCTTGATCAATCAGCTGTTCAATCTGAAGTAATTCTTCCTCAGTAATGTCCTCCCCAGATTCAAGGAGGTAACTGATCATGAGAGCTGAATTGCCCCCAAAAATCTTCTGTCTCCATTTTTCAAAGAGACTATGCCGTGCTTTTTTTGTCTGCAGAGAATAGCGATAAGATTGCCCTTCTCGTTCTCTATGAAGTTCTCCCTTAGCAACCAAACGGTTCATCACTGTCATGATCGTGGTATACTTGTCCTCTCTTCCTAAAGTCTGTAGAACATCACGGACCGTGCGCACAGAGCCGTTCTTTTGAAAGACATTCAAGATAGTAAGCTCAAGCTCCCCAAAGATTCGTTTTCCCATATAAATCCTCTAAAATGACCAGACTACTACATTTGTAGTAAATTGAGCAAGAAAAACATGTCTTCACAACTTGGCACGATAACGAGTCATTATCGAGCTAGGCCTTGCAGTGGTAAATTTCATCCGGCTTATAGAATTTGAGGAGCTTCTAACTATTTGTACCCAAGTACTTCTCAGACAATTAACCAATTTACTTAAGGGTAATGTAGAACAGATTAATCCTTTTCAAAGAAAAAGAGGAATATACATGCCGCAAATGGAATCCTATCCTTAAACGATGATCCAGATATTTTATTAGAATTCAGTCCGGAATATTAAGTAAAGGCCATGGGAGAATTGAAAGACGAAACTATGCAGTGATGCCAGCAGGAAACTTGTCTCATAAAAGTGAGTGGAAGGGATTGCAATCCTTAGTACGTGTACGAAGAGAAAGGGGAAAAGATGGTAAAACCGAGAAAACAGAAACATACTATATAACCAATTTGCAATCGAATAATGAGAGAATATCTGAGGCGATTAGAAATCATTGGGGAGTGGAGAACTTTCACTGGCAATTAGATGTATCATTTCAACAAGACAAATCTCGGTATCGCGATCGCGTTGGAGCACAGAATTTAGCGATTCTTCGAAAAATGGCTTTACAGGCCCTTTCCCAAGAAACGTCAAAAAAAGCAGGGATAGCTACGAAACAGTGTGCAGCAGCCTGCAACCCGAAGTATAGAGCAAAGGTGATAGAAAACTTAATTTCAATACTTAGTGAATGAGGAATTAAAAATACAGGACGCTGCTTTTGTAACGGCCACTTAATAGACATGAGAGTAGCAAAG
>JASHXO010000153.1 GCA_030043495.1 Candidatus Rhabdochlamydia sp. | reverse complement strand
TTCAATACCATCATCATTAGTGATTAAAATTTTTTGTTTATTCATGCCAATACCTTAAAAAAGAGCTCATCTTACCATAAACAAAGCTAAAGGTTCCGCTTTTATTTTAAGTTCTTAAACGCTAGTGCTCTGTAAACTTAATTTTTGCAGTTTGGGCTAACGTGAAAGCTCCCGCGGTTAAACGATCGTAAAGCGCGCTGTATTAATTCAATACAGCTAGCTTTACGATCGTTTAACCCCGGGGCTTTGACATAGCCGAAACCGCAAAAATTAAGTTTACAGAGCACTAGTAATCATTAACAGAATCTTATAGCAGAAAAGTTTTAAAAAGTCGTCTTTAGCTGGGATTCTTTCTCGTGACGATCGAAAGCGAGCTCAATGAGCTTATCTAGAAGTTTTGAGTAAGGAAGTCCGCTGGCTATCCAAAGCTTGGGATACGTGCTGATTTTTGTAAAACCTGGGATCGTGTTGATCTCATTGACGATGATTTCACCATTTTCTTTTAAAAAGAAATCGACTCGGGCCATCCCTTCACAACAAAGAGCACGATAGGAATCCATTGCTACCTGCTGAAACTTTTCAATCAGATCTTGAGGCAATTCAACCGGGATTTTGTAATTTGCACCTTCTTTATCGAGGTACTTTGCTTCATAAGAGTAAAACTCGTGATTTGGAATGATCTCTCCGGGCAATGAGACGACAGGATCGTCATTTCCCAAAACCGAACAGATAATTTCTCTCCCGGGAATAAATTCTTCAATTAAAATCTTTCGGTCATATTGAAAAGCATCTACAACGGCTGCTCCGAAACCTTCTTTATTTTTAACCTTTGAGATCCCCACTGACGACCCAAGGTTAGCAGGTTTTACAAAAAAGGGAAGTCCGATCTCTTTGACAACACCTTCAAAACTCACTCGATTTCTCTGATAATCATGCAAAGTGATAAAATTCGCCGTGGGAATTTTTGCATCGCGTAAGAGGCGCTTCATCACATCTTTGTCCATGCCTACAGCAGAGCCGAGGACACCTGCTCCGACAAAGGGAATATTAGCAAGTTTTAATAGCCCTTGCACCGTTCCATCTTCTCCATAAGTCCCATGTAAAACTGGGAAGATCACATCTAATTGAAGAGATTCTTGCAGCTGATTACCAGAATAACTCACGATTTCTTTGCGATCTTGTTTGGGAACGAGCGCCAAGCTTTCTTTGGACTCATTTAATTGAATAAGCTTTGGGTTGTCTGCATTCATCAAATAAGCATACCCGTCGCGCAGACGCCACTCACCGGTTTTATCAATCCCAATTAAGAAAACATCGTATTTCTGAGGATCAAGGGCTTCTATCACATTCTTTGCAGAGATCAAAGAAACTTCATGTTCTGCGGATTTTCCACCAAAAAGAACGCCGAGTCGGATTTTTTTATTTTTCATTTTAAGGCCTTTATTTGTTTGAGGGGATTATGATGAATTGGCTGATTCTGTTATAATCGTTCAAACTCGCTTTGTCCATTTTTTTTCAGATTTTGCGATAGCTTCATGCTCAAATTACAAATTGCCAACACTTTCTTCGAATGGGAATTAGAGACTCATCCAAAAATGAGTTTGCGCGAGGCGTTTTTGCAACATGCGATTTTTTTGCAATTGCAATTCCTCCCCATTTTGTATGCGGACCCAAAGGATACGCTTCTTTTCTCCGATTTGCCAGATCGGGAATATTGGTCTTTCTTGAACTCGCGCAATATTTCTACACCTGCCCAGCTTACTCTCGAAGACAAAGAGTTTCATCCGATTGATGAACTCGAAAGTTGGGGGCCCTCGCAATTGATTGCTGAATGGGCAGAATCACGCAATTTGATCTATTCAATTCCCGACTGGAAAGTCGTCCAGGAGGTTAATTCGAAGCGCTTTTCATTTGAAAATAGTCCAAAATTGGCATATGCCACTTTATTGACAGGAGAATCAGAAACTGAACAATGGATCAGTTCTTTTCAAGGGATGAAAGTCTTGAAGACTTGTTTTGGTGTTTCGGGAAAAGGCCACTTGCTTATTGAAAATTCAACACCCTGGGACCGCATCTGTAAATTTCTGCATGAGGAATGGAAAAAAAATCTTCCTGTCATTGCTGAGCCTTGGGTAAATCGCGTTCTCGATTTCAGCACGCAATGGTTCATCGAAAAAAATCACCAGGTCACTTATCTTGGGTCCACGATCTGTCACAATGACCGCCGAGGACAATATCAATACAATGAAGTTGGTAAAGAAAAAGAGCTATTCCATCAGTATTTTTTCCATTTTATTGAACACCAAAAGAAAATGGATTCTTTGTTAACGACAATTGCGACCAAGGGTTTTTTCGGCAATTTGGGGATAGACGTGATGCTGTACACACTTCCTGACGATCCTGAAACGATTCTTTTACACCCTGTCGTCGAAATTAACGCGCGCAAAACAATGGGCTGGGCCGCGCTTGTTTTCCAGAAGCAGCATTTCCCCAAGAACAAAATTCGGTTCAACTACATCAACGGCCGTGAAGGCTATCTCCCTAATTCTCTTGTTTTAAAGAATGGAAAAAAGGTAAGCTTCGCACGCAATTTAATGATTGAAGTTTACAATTAATTCTCGTTCGCGATAAGAGTGGGGTTGTTCTTCGAACACTTTTTCGAATCTCTTAAGGAACAACTATGGACATTCTCAAGATCAAAGGCGGCAAGCCATTAGAAGGAAAAGTTAAGGCAGCTGGTGCAAAAAATGCCGTGACCAAACTCCTAACCGCCTCTCTTTTGTCGGACAAACGCTGCATTTTCCATAATGTTCCCGATATCGCTGAAGTCGAAGTCACCGTTGCGCTTTGCCGTGAAATTGGCTCAGAAGTACAATGGGACCGTTCTGCCGGAGTCTTGGAAATCGTCACCAAGGAACTGAAGACCTCATATGTCCCTCAACGCTTTTCCGGGTCCAATCGCATTCCCATTTTAATGATCGGCGCACTCTTGGGTCGCACAGACGAAGATATCATTGTCCCTACCGCCGGAGGATGCAAAATTGGAAAACGCCCTGTTGATTTTCACATCAGAGCGTTAGAAAAGCTCGGAGCAACAATCGAATATCGCGAAATGAAAAAAGAAGGTGCTTATTTTGCTCGGGCCCATCAGGGAATGAAAGGATCAATCATCACATTGCCCTTTCCCTCAGTCGGCGCAACAGAAAATACGATCATGGCAGCTGTCCGTGCTAAAGGAACAACAGTGATTAAAAACGCGGCCACAGAACCAGAGATCGTCGATTTGATCCTCTTCTTACAAAAACTCGGAGTTACCATTGGATTAGACGTTGATCGCACCATTCGTATCCAACAGACGAATCAATTTTATGAAGTGGAGCACATGGTCATTACGGACCGCATTGAAGTCGCTTCTTTAGGCCTTGCAGGAATTAGCACGAAAGGCAAAGTCTTTGTCGAAGGAGCCCAACATCTCCATATGATCACTTTCCTCAATCGGCTGCGCGAAGTCAATGCGGGGTTCGAAGTCAGAAAAGATGGAATAGAATTTTTCTACAAAGGCCCATTGAGAGGCGGAGTGCATATCGAGACCGACGTCCATCCTGGTTTCATGACAGATTGGCAGCAACCTTTTGTCGTCTTGTTGACGCAATCACAAGGAGCGTCTGTTGTTCATGAAACTGTTTATGAAAACCGATTTGGATATACGGAAACTTTGCGCTTAATGGGAGCCGATATTGAAGCCTTTACCCAATGTCTTGGCGGAAAGGAATGTCGTTTTGCTTCGCAAAATTTTTTACACAGCATTGTGATCAAAGGGCCGACGCCTTTGCAATCCAAAGATATCATCATTCCTGATTTACGTGCTGGGTTTGCTTATGTCCTCGCTGCCTTGCTTGCCCCTGATGAGAGCAATATCAGCGGAATCCATTACCTTGACAGAGGCTATGAGAATATCGATCAAAAGCTTTCCTCATTAGGGGCTGAGATCAGGAGAGAAAAAGCCTCCGAATCCACTCTAAAGCCTTTAGTTAAAGCTCTTGCAGCAGCTTCTGAAAGCAGAGCTAAAGTTAATGTTTATACCGAAACAACCTGAAGAATCGGGGAAAAAACATTTTCTAACCACCCGCGAACAAGGTTCGCTAGAGGTCACAGAGAGGGCTTAAATTTTAAATCGACGTATTCCTTCACGCAACAACTTCACGTTGAAATTAATCAACAATCCATATCGGCAATCTGATCGCTCCAAATAAGACATGAGTTGCGCTTCGTGAATTCCTGAAATCCCTGCTATAGATTTAATTTCTACGATTACCTGATCGTTGACAATCAAATCTGCTCGATACCCGCAGTCAAGCACAACGTCTTTGTAAAATATGGGTATTGCTTTTTGACTTTCTATTTTTAGTTTCCTGAGGCGTAGTTCATAGACTAAACAAGCTTCATAAGCCGATTCCAAAAGCCCAGGTCCAAGCGTTCGATGAACGTCTATGGCTGCGCCTATGATTTTTCCTGTCAGCCCATTTTTCCCCTCTGTGAGTTCTGTGATCTCTAGCGAACTTTGTTCGCGGGTGGTTGAAAAATTCATGCACAAGCTTGCTTTGAAAAGTTTACGGGACTGAATTTATCCCTCACTCGATTCCTAAAATCCTGACCTAATATCGAGTCAGCAGCGAGAGTCGAGATCAAGTCAAATTTTCATTAAGTCGTTTCTTCAATCACGAACGGTATAAAGGCGTTCTCTGAATTTGAATAATTTGATTTTTGATGGGTTTTATTTTGGCTTTAATGTGATTCCGCAGTATTTTGTTTAGACGAATATTAAACTAAAATCAACATTAAACTTTTAATATAACAATGGAATATACATGAGCAGTATATCAACTATTTTTTCACCCAATAATGTTCAATACTATGATTTCTCAAAATATCCTCTTTCAAGAGATATTTGGGCAGTAATTTTTGCACACCTTGATTCCCCTCAAGATGTCGGGGCACTCAGTCTAACAAATCGCAGCTTGTTTCAGATTTTTTCCGACTCTAATCTCTGTCTCTTTTGGGATCAACTTTTAGAAAAACATTTTCCCAATTGCGTGATAGAGAAAACTACAAAGCTGTCAAGAGATGTTTATGAGCAGATGGCAATCATCAGAAATAATATTATGATAACGGGACAATATCGGGTTCAGGAAATTCCAGGCTACGGAAACCATATCGCCTTAGTCCATGACAACAAACTGATTATAAAAACGGAGGATTTGACAATTAAGATTCGGGGCATCGAAGATTGGCGAGAACTTCAAACACTGACTGGCCATCAAGACAAGATCACCTATCTTATAACTTACAATGACAAGCTCATTTCAGGGGCTCATGATGGCACAGTTAAAATTTGGGATCCTGAAAACGGAAGAGAACTTCAAACGTTTAATCATGGGGCCTCCATCAACTGCCTTTTAGTCCACAATGACAAACTTGTTTC
>JASHXO010000152.1 GCA_030043495.1 Candidatus Rhabdochlamydia sp. | reverse complement strand
TTTATTTTTTTTGATAATGGAGTAATGCATTTATGGCTATTTCAAATCATTCACAAGAAGTATTCCACATTCTAGCAAAAGCCTCGCTTGATCTCTGCGATGCTCAATTAGAGATCATGAAAGAACTAGAAAAACAAGGACCCCACGACGAGATAAATGTCTATGGGGGGCTATTGGAAAAGATAGATTCGGTGATGGAAAACGCACGCTTTTGGCTTGCAAGTATCAAGGAACAAGACATTGAATCTTCCAAAGACGTAAAAACATTATTTACTAGAGCGACTCGAGACTACAACAAAACAGTCAAAAGAATCAACGCATTAGCCTCTAAAATACAAGACCATGTAGTAACTCCATTTCACAAATTTGATTTCGATCTCAATTTTCAAGTTAAAAAAAAGCTTCAGAACACCAGAGATGCATCTGAGAACACAAGTGCACCTTCTCTTGATGTTTTCCAATACCCGCCAGTACCCTCTTTAGCGAAACGACACATTCTTTCGTTTAAAATGGGGCCTGCTTCTCCATCCACAATCTCTTCACAAAAAACAGCTTCCCTGTTGGAAAAACTTCATTCCATCTCACAGATTTTTAGAAATGCAAGTGAGTCCGATGCGATGCAGGAATTCTCTAAACTTGAGGAATCAACAAAAAGAAAAATCTACGAGCTGTTGTGGATCATTCGCGGCAGACGCCAAGATTTTTCCGGAGATTTTGGCCAACACTCATTTATCGGAGATGTTGATTCCATCAAATCCACTCCACAACAAAAAGCTTGTGCCATTGAATTATTTATCCTACAAGAGTCGAGCAAATTGGTGATTCAGACAATGCTTGAAGAATTAAAAATTGGCGACCTTAGTGCTATGAAAAAAATTTTTAACACTCTTCCATTTCAAGTTCAGGGAGAAATTCTCAACATACACTGGAGGGTTTGCGGCGAGCCTACAGATAAAAGCAGCAATGAAAACCTTAGAAAAATGGCTCATGGAGACTTTGGCAGAGTCTCTTTTTTGGACCTTGAACCTCGCTGTAACGTTCCTTCAAGCAAAAAAATTGAGACGCTTGAAACATATCTTACAAGTTTATCTTCATTCAAAGATGAAAGATTTAAGTTAACTGAACAACTAGTCGAAACTGAAGTTGATTCCTGGAAAAAAATTGATCAGTCCAGCATGAAGGGACAAGAAAAAAATGATTCTAAAAGAGCGACTTTATTTCCTTTTGCCAATAAACTCGTCAGGCTATTTACTTTACTGCCACAAAATCAAGATATTGTTGCAGTCCCAACGATCTCTAAATCCGATGGCTCTGAAATTAAAAGATTCGAAGCCTATGCTGCTGCTTATGTGAAAAAATATCCTTGTCTAAATCCATTTTTTCTTCAGCTCATTGAAAAACTCGATCTGCAAGATAAAGGACAATTGCTTATTTTGCCGATTGTACCCTTTGATTGTCCAAAGCCCCTCCAAGTTCCAGTACCTAACTTTGATCAAATGAATCTGCAGCAAAAAAAGACATACCTCATCGATATCATGAACGACACTCTTAGTACGCTGACCAAAGGTTATTACGTCAATTCTAGAGCTGAGAAGGTGTCGCTGAATTTGCAACCTGCGGCACAATCCGTTTATTACCTATCCCATGACGGCGGCGAAAAAGTGCGCTCCGGGTCTTATCGTACCAAACTCTTCTTAGCGAACAAAGACTGTTTACGCATTGCACAGGATTGCGCTGAACGGAAACTGAACCCCATTGTCGTAGATGCTGCAAGCGAAGACCATTTCGGAGGAGGTTACTTGAAAGGAGATGCCGCTCAAGAAGAAAACATTATCCGCAGAACAGGCCTATGTTTGGCCCTTGATCCATCGCATAAAGTTCAGCAGAAAGATTTCTATCCTTTGACCAAGTATGGAGAACATGCCGCTCTCTACGTTGCAAATGTGCCCGTCTTTAGAGGTGAAGAGAGCAAGGGATATCCTTATTTGAACGACCCTTTTGAAATCTCTGTCGCTGTCGTTGCGGCCGAGAATTTCAATGTAGATCACCAAAAAAGAAAAGGCATTCAAAATCCGAAGCAGCTCATTGAAGACACAGAAGGAGGATTGTCCATGCCTCCAGATTCAGTAGTTAAGACAAAGAAAAAACTGTGTACAGTTCTTGAGATGGCGCATTTAAACCAACACAAGTCAATAGTTCTAGTTGCGGTGGGCTGCGGAGCGTTTCACAATCCCCCCTCTCAGGTTTGTGAAATCCTGATGCAACTGATTACAGAACAATTCCCTCATTCCTTTGAAGAAATCCACATCGCAATTATCGAGGACCATAACTCAGGACAACAACACAATCCCCGAGGGAATTTTTCAGATTTTAAAGAAGTCATTAAAAATCGGTTCACTGGAAAACTCCAAAATGCGGGAATAGATTTTCAGATTGAAAATTAAACTCGCAAGGGATCTCCTTTCTCTTGTAATACAGCCCCCTAAGGAAGGGGGCTGCGGTCAAAGACTTCGGCAATCCTCCGGCGAGGGCCGGGTATTTTCAAAACAAACAGAGAACAAAGCTCAGCCTCCATCTTAAGGCCTGGGTTCACATTTATATTTTACTCTCAAGGTAATCGCATTAAAATTCCTCTATAGGAAGAAGTTCTGGCCATGACAATTAATGAAGTCAAAGTTGGCGCCTTTTGTTTCTCCACATAGAGAAATTTTAATGCGATTGCCCTGATTTTACTCTTGGGGTATCTTTTTTTAAAATCCTCAACTCTACATAATGAAATATTTTTATGAGCTTCTGGGTGTGGAATGAAATTACGCTATTTGATTCCCATTTTCTTTGTCTCGACATCGTACCAATTGATCACTGATTATTGTTTTGTAGATAAAAAAAATCCTTTCCATTTTTCAGGAGAGTTCCGCGATGTCGGCAAAGCCAAATTTCGAACTCATCCTGTTCGAGGATCGCATGCGACTTATGAGGATGCCCATGCTTTCCTCTATTATTCTCATGAT
Source organism: Candidatus Rhabdochlamydia sp. (assembly GCA_030043495.1). GTDB lineage: Bacteria > Chlamydiota > Chlamydiia > Chlamydiales > Rhabdochlamydiaceae > CAJCIW01. Next base: position 873 of record JASHXO010000152.1, on the reverse strand, counting down.
CTCAATTCTCACAATTCATTGAGCTGGCAAGTCGGCTATTCATTTCTAGATTTCAATTGGCTGAAAAATCCTCGTTTTCATGAAAGCGCTTATCATTTCGCGAATGCATCTTTGGGTTGGGTTTCGACGTCGTTCAAGAATTGGCGTTGGATTATATCGGCCGCGGTCTCTGTCGATGCCCAAACATTCAATTTTGGAAAATCGGGCGTCTACTATGGATTGATGTGGGGGCGTTATCAATATTCACCGGCCATAGGTATGCATCTCGGCTGGGCAGGATATATCGGCGTCGAAAATGGCTATCTTCTCCCAATCGTCGGGGTCGACTGGCAAGCAGCTGCACAGTGGAAAGTGAATGCGATATTCCCGATTAATTTTTCGATCGAATATTATTTTAATCAATACTGGAAAACGACATTGGAGATTGCGACATTTGGACGGCCTTATCGTTACCCCATCCGGATTCACAGCGGCGTGGGCAAATATCACAATGGGATTTTCGAGGTCTATTCCATCGGGACCGAACTCAATCTCAAATTCCATACCGGCAGCGTCTTTTGGGCATCTGTTGGTGGCGGATGGAATTATGGCGGGTGGATTTTAATCAAAAATCATGATAACGAACATGGAAAATATTATAAATTCGACGGAGCTCCTTATGTCCAAGGAAAGCTTGCTTTCTCATTCTAACTCACAAAAATCTATCCCAAAGACCTATCCATTATTGGGAGAGTTGGAAAGATTCGACAAAGGCATTGTAGTGCATTTCATCGTAATTTTGCACTTCGCATTCCATCGCCATCAAATACAAGCTATTTTTCACCATTAATGCGCGTCCTTTGAAGTAAACGCTTCCTGTGCGAATAAAGAAGT
>JASHXO010000151.1 GCA_030043495.1 Candidatus Rhabdochlamydia sp. | reverse complement strand
ACGTAGCCGAAACCGCAAAAATTAAGTTTACAGAGCACTAGGGGCCAAGGGATGATTTTAAAAGCCGCGAAAAGCAAGTTATTCAAATTCAGAGGACGTCTCTTAGCTTCTTCTGAAGACAATCGGATGGATCGAGTCTTTAAGCGGATCATTGAAGACATAGCCAAGTTTTTTTAAAGCGACAGCATGAGGATCGTGAGAATCCGCGCGGAAAATCGCTTTTTCTGCCGCATAGGCGATCAGGATAAAGCAGAGTCCACAGGTCGAGAAAAGATGCGGCCATGGCAGCGCAAAAGTCGGTGAAATGAATAGGCCATTGCCTACTTTTAACGGCATGGGAAAAAAAGTTGGAGGAGAGGGGAGGTCTTGGAGAGGCAATAATAAACCGCCGACAAGAGGATGGATGCACGAAATGTCTTGAAGAGAATAAGGGAGATCATAGGGTGAAGCGGCGTTGCATTGATATGTGGCAAAGTATTGGTCATAGCCATATCGAAGCGGGACTGCTTGCATCAGCTCTGAGGCAAGCGATGCAAAGGCTTGTTTATGCGCAATTTTTTTGATTTCTTCGTTATTGCGCCAAAGATCATATCCGGCAAAATAGAGTTCAGGAGCACTTTTTTCTTTGAACTTCTCGGGAGGAATGCGCAATCGCTTGGCAATTGTGACTTCGGCATTTTTTTTAAGTAAAGAGACTTGATCAAGAGGAAGGATCCCTTCGAATTCGATGTAATGATTCTTAGTGAAAAAATCTTGATGATCGGCGGTAATAGCAAAGCGCATTATAGGCTCATAATATTTTAAGTTTGTTAAGTCGTTCTAGGGCTAAGGTTGTTTTATCGGGGATGGTGAATGCGGAAAGGCGGATATACCCTTCTCCATGCATACCAAATCCTCTTCCAGGAATAGAGATCAAATGGCATTTTTTCAATAAGGTATCGAAAAATTCCCAAGAAGTCTGTCCTTCTGGAGTTTTCCACCAGATAAAAGGAATGTCTACTCCCCCATAGCAAGTGAATCCTCGGTTTTCGAGGCCTTCTTTCAAACGTTTTGCTTGCGCGAGGTAGAGAGCGACTTGAGCAAGTGTTTCTTCTCGACCTTCTTTTGTATAAACAGCTTCGGCTCCGCGCTGGATAGGATAGGGAACGCCATTAAATTTAGTCGCCTGGCGGCGGTCCCAATAGTGATGAAGGGACACGAATTTGCGTCCAAGCTGAGCTTTGACGCTCTTTGGCAAGATGGTATAGGCACAGCGCAGCCCGGTAAAGCCCGCAGTTTTGGAAAAACTGCGAAACTCAATCGCACATTCTTTGGCACCAGGAAGTTCAAAGACGCTTCGAGGCACCTCGGGAGAAGAGATAAAGGCTTCGTAAGCGTTATCGAGAAGAAGGAGTGCGCGTTCGTTGATGGCGTAATCAATCCATTCCTGCAATTCGCTGCGTGTCATTGCGATTCCTGTCGGGTTATTCGGGGAACATAGATAAACGAGGTCGCAATGTTCTTTGGGCGGCTTGGGGGCAAAGCGGTTTTCTGGGAGGCAAGGAAAGAGGAGGATTTTTTTTCTGCCTGAGAGGATCGTCGAATCCAAATATGCTGGATAGGTAGGATCAGTGATCCCGACCACGCTCGAAAGGCTAAAGAGGTCCAAAATGTTTACGGTATCGCTATTGGCCCCATCGGAGACAAACACCTCCTCCGGAGTGAAACCCAGATGTGAAAATTCATTTTTAACGATCGCTTCGCGCAAAAAAGCATAGCCATTATGAGGTCCATACCCTCGCATCCCGCGTTCAGTCGTCATTTCTTCGACGGATTTGACAATAGCTTTAGCGATGGAAGGGGCAAGGGGAAGGGCGATATCGCCGATTCCAAAATTGAGGACCTTGACGTTGGGATGTTCTCTTTTCAGCTCGGAAAGTTTTTGTTCAATAATCGGAAAGATATATTCGCGTTTCAATTCTTTAAAATAGGGATTCAACTTGACCATAAAAGGAGAACTTTTTCTTGGCCAGTTCGCGAAAATTGATTCGTTACTTTTCGTGAACTGTTTCTTAAGTTTATTATGTACAGGACCCTAAGAATAAAGTAAAGCATCATAGGTGGAATCTCTAGTGCTCTGTAAACTTAATTTTTGCAGTTTGGGCTAACGTGAAAACTCCCGCGGTTAAGCGATCGTAAAGCGCGCTGTATTAATTCAATACAGCTAGCTTTACGATCGTTTAACCCCGGGGCTTTGACGTAGCCGAAACTGCAAAAATTAAGTTTACAGAGCACTAGCTCTGTTTAAAAATTGTAAATTTCAAGGAGAAAATATATGAAATTACACAACTCGAGTAAAAAAGATAAATTTTCTGGATCTGGACATCAAGGCGTTATTTTAGTCCAGAAAATTTATCTTTTTTACTCGAGTTGTGTAATTACCTCGATTTGCCTTTGAATATCTTTTACGACTTAGCGATAATCAAATCATTTAAACAGAAAAGCAAAAAAGGCTATGAATCCAGTTGAAGAGTTAATTGCCCATATTCCAACGATCGAGGAAAAAATCAAGTACGCATTTAAGAATAAGCAATTGCTTGTCCTTTCTTTCGTCCATCGCTCTTTTTTTAATGAACATCGCGATCTCGTCCAGCAGCATAATGAGCGTCTTGAATTTCTCGGAGATTCAGTGTTGGGATTGATGATCTCAGACTATCTTTATGCGCAGCTCCCTACGGAGTCGGAAGGATTTCTTTCCCATTTACGCTCGCACATCGTCGAAGCGAGCAGTTGTGCTGTGCTCCTCAACCAGCTCGGCATTGCGCAACACGTTTTGCTCGGAAGAGGCGAGCGTATGAACGATGGCCGCGGCCGCGAAACAATTTTGGCCGACTTCTTCGAAGCTTTGATTGGAGCGATCTATCTCGATTCAGGAATAGAATCGGCAAAGAAATTTTTCTTTTCTCATTTTTCTCAGAAAATTGAAGAACACTTAAGAAAACCTCTGAGAAACTGGAAAGCGGAGCTGCAGGATTATTCGCAAAAAAAATATCAAAAGCCGCCTGCGTATAGAATCCTTAAGGAATCTGGGCCCGATCATAGCAAAATGTTTCACGTGATCGCTTATATTGATGATGTTGAAGCGGGAGAAGGGACCGGGTCCTCGAAAAAAGAAGCAGAGCAAGCTGCAGCTGAAGATGCCCTGAAAAAACTGGGAGTCATGCAAAATGCCTAAACAAAAAGTGCTTTGGAGCTGCTGCGAATGCGGTCATCGTCAGTCCAAATGGACAGGAAGTTGCACAGTTTGCCAAAAATGGAACACTTTTGAGCAAGAGATCGAAGTTGAAGATAAAAGTAAGCGCTTTGAATCCCTTAAAAGTGAATCAGCAAAGCCAGTACGGGTCAAAGAAATCACCGCAAAAGAATTTCGTCGGATCTCGACCAAAATGCCAGAATTCGACAGGCTTCTTGGAGGCGGGATTGTCTCGGGTTCTTTGACATTGATCGGGGGAGATCCAGGGATCGGTAAATCGACGCTAATGCTGCAGCTCGCCCAAGCTCTTGCTGAACAAGGTTTGACAGTCCTCTATATCTGCGGAGAGGAATCCGTTGAACAAACATCACTGCGCGCAAGCCGATTGGGCGTTGCCGATGACCACCTTTATTTGCTCAGCGACACTCTTTTCTCAAATATTAAAGCGCAAATCGATCATCTCAAACCTGATGCCATGATCGTCGATTCGATCCAGATTCTTTATAAAAGCGAACTGCCTTCGGCGCCAGGCTCTGTCAGTCAAGTTCGAGAATTGGCCACCGAATTCATGCACATTGCCAAAGGAATGGGGATCGCCACGTTTTTGATTGGTCATGTGACAAAATCCGGAGAGATTGCAGGTCCGCGTGTCCTTGAACACATTGTCGATACCGTTCTCGATTTCGAAGGTGATCGTCAACATGGCTATCGCTTATTGCGATCGGTGAAAAATCGTTTTGGCCCCACCGATGATATCGCGCTCTTTCAAATGGGAAACCAAGGCCTTTCCGAAGTGAGCAATCCTTCCATCATTTTTTTAGAAGAGAGGCTTAAAGAGATTTCTGGGTCCGTAATCATTCCAACAGTCGAAGGATCCCGCGCACTTTTGATCGAGGTTCAAGCGCTTGTCGCAGCATCTGCCTTTTCTACCTCAACACGCAAGTCGACCGGCCTTGACCAGAACCGATTGACGCTCTTGCTCGCTGTCTTGGAAAAAAAGATGGGATATCAGCTTCATCATTGCGATGTGTTCGTATCGGTGGCAGGGGGGCTTAAAATTTTTGAACCAGCGATTGATCTTGGCGTCCTGATGGCGATCAGCTCTTCATTCTGCAACCGTCCGATCGACCCCGAGACAGTTGTTCTCGGCGAGGTAGGTCTTAGCGGTGAAGTGCGCGGCGTCCCGCGTCTCGAAAATCGCATTCGCGAAGCGATCCATATGGGTTTTCGGCGCTGTTTATGTCCCAAGCGCAATTTAAAAGGGATTACTTCCGATCTTTCCCAAAAGATCTCTTTGATCGGCGTTGAAGTCGTCGAGGAGGCGATTCGTGAATTGCTCAATTAAGATCATGATTACAGTTGGAGCGCGCAGTTCGCCTCTTTCGCGAGCTCAATGTGAAGAAATTTTACAAGAATTGAAGCCCTATCATCCGCATGTTGGATTTCAACTCATTTGGATAGAAACAACTGGTGACAAAGATTTAAAAACCTCGCTTCGAATACTGGAGAAGACCGATTTTTTTACGAAGGAGATCGACGCTTTGCAACTCGCCGGTGGTTGCCGCATCAGTATCCATTCTGCTAAAGATTTGCCTGAGCCCTTGCCCAAAGGACTCAAGCTTGCTGCACTCACTCAAGGAGTTGACACTTCTGATTCGATTGTGCTGCGCAACCGTGAAACCTTTGAGGGTTTGTCCGTGGGGGCGAAGATTGGGACATCGAGTGTACGCCGTGAAAAAAACATCCATGATTTAAGATCAGACCTTGTCTGTGTTGATGTCCGCGGGACAGCTCACGCAAGGTTGGCTCTTTTAGACCAAGGCATTGTCGATGGGCTGGTGATGGCGGAGGCTGCTTTAGTCCGTTTGAAATTGACGCACCGTACGCGTATTCCACTTCCCGGAGAGCGGGCCCCATTGCAAGGTCAGCTTGCTGTGATTGCACTGGAAAATGATAAAGAGATG
>JASHXO010000150.1 GCA_030043495.1 Candidatus Rhabdochlamydia sp. | reverse complement strand
TCTATGTGCCTCTTTAGTTCGGGGTATGCCTCTATGCGTTCTACAAAAGACTGTTCCATAAGTGACTCCTTTTTGAAATCACTTATTCTGGTCTAGACCGAACTCTTTCTGCAACCTAAAACTACTCACCTAAAACTTTTAATTACACCCGAGAATATTCTAAAACTTGAATATTAATTATTAATAAGATAATCTTAATTCCTAATCTTTTTGAAGCTTTAGACGTTAATGTTAAATGTTCCATTGTGGAAGCAGATCCAACGGAATAATTTCACCGATTGGAAAAAACTTTTCTCTTTTTTAGATTTTGGTATCGACAAAACCGAGCGAGTTCTTCCACATTCCCAATTTCCTCTTAATTTGCCGAAGAGGCTTGCTGAGAAAATTGAAAAAGGAAATTGGAATGACCCGATATTACGCCAATTCCTTCCAACCGTTGAAGAGCTCGAGCCATCGCCTTTGTTCGTACTGGACCCTATTGATGATCACGCATTTCGACAGAAACCTAAACTCCTTTACAAGTACCATGGGCGTGCTTTACTGACATGCACAAGCGCTTGCGCCATGCACTGTCGCTACTGCTTCCGCCAGCATTTTGACTATGAGACGAAAGATAAACTCTTTATTGAAGAACTGGTTGTGATAGCAAGTGAACCTTCTATTAGCGAAGTGATTTTGAGCGGCGGAGATCCTCTTTCTTTAAATGATGCGCATGTTCAATACCTTCTTAATGAACTGGACAAAATTCCTCATCTTAATAGAATTCGCTTCCACACGCGTTTTCCAATGGGAATTCCCGAAAGGATCGATGATTCTTTCATTCGTTTACTTTCTTCTTGCAAAAAGCAAGTGATCTTCATTATCCATTGCAACCATCCGCAAGAATTCGATGAAGAAATTTTCCAATGTTTAAAAAGGATCCAACTACTCGGCATTCCCATTCTCTCTCAATCTGTTTTACTCCGAGGGGTCAACGATGATGTGCAAACATTGAAAAATCTTTTCGAATTATTGATCGATAACGGCATTATGCCTTATTATCTACATCAGCTCGACCGCGTTCAGGGCGCTGCACACTTTGAGGTTTCTGAAGAAGAGGGGAGATCATTAATGAATCAGCTGAACGCTCTTTTACCTGGATATGCGATTCCAAAATATGTCCGAGAAATTCCCCATCAACCCAGCAAATCTCTGATTTAAGAACTTTATGCTTCGTTTTTTGATCCTATTTTGTTGCTCGTTCTCATCTCTCTTTGCCGAAATAATTCCAGATAAGGTGTTGATCTGCGGCGTATGCAAGAATGTAGAAAAAGCGGTGCCAAATACCATTCGGTCTGCGACAGAATTGGGATCGCAGTTCCTCGATTACCGTGTGATCATTTATGAAAATAATTCTACAGACCGTACTAAGCAACTTTTTCAAGAGTGGGCCAAAAAGGATCATCGCGTTGTCTTTCTGTCTGAATATCTTTCTAAAAAGAAATTAGCTAGTCAGCTCAAGATGAAAGTCCGCAACAGGACAGAATCTATAGCCAGAGCGCGCAATAAAGTTCTCGACATTGTCAATCAGGGCAAATATGAAGATTATAAATATGTCGTCTGGGTGGACTTAGACCTTCTAGATCCCTGGGATATTAAAAATATCATTAACACCATTTTACATCCTGAACAAGAGTGGGATGCAGTACTCGCCAATGGAGCTTATGATCTTTTTGCCCTTCGCGACCCCGAATTTCCTATTGGATTTGAGCTGTTGGGAGAAAAATATTGGCAGCATTTAGACAAAATGCGTGTGCGATTTTCTCTTGATTCCAAGGGACCTTGGCGAAAAGTCTATTCAGCTTTTGGAGGTTTAGGGATCTATAAACGAAAATCCATTAAAGGTTGTCGTTATTCGGGCATTGTAACGAAAGACCTTGAGACGACCGTGATCACCTGGCTGGATCATGTCAAAGATGGTAAAGATGTCTGTTTTTGGAATGAATATCAGCAGCTCTTAAATGAAGCTCCCGTGATCGACCTTAAAACGGAGCATCTTCTCAATCGAAAACTTCTTCCGCGGGAATTCGGAATCCGCCTGCAAAATGAAAAAGGTATGGGAAAACTCATATGGTTTTCTTGCACGCGAAAACGCACTCTTCCTTGGGTCTGCGAGCATGTTCCCTTTCATGCATCCATGATTTTACAGGGTCATGACAAAATTTTTATCAACCCTCGTTTAATCTCCAACCATCCTTGAACTGGAGCTCTGGCATTTTTTCAAAGAGACTCAACTCTCTTTGACACTACATTCGATCAAGAGTTTTGAGCCCGAGAAGATTCAAGCCTTTTTCTAAGACGCGCGCTGTAGCTTCGCAAATAAGTAAGCGGCTTTCTTCTCGTGGATCGCCCTCAACGCGGCAATCGCGGAAAAAAGCATTAAATTTTTCAGCGAGTTCGTAGAGATAATCGCTGAGGCGATTAGGAAGAAGATCTCGTGACATCACATCGAGGATTTCGCCAAATCTCCTCAGGTGTAATGCAAGCGCAATCTCTGAAGGATGCTCTAAAATAACATGGGAATTCTTAAGGACGTCGGAAACATTTTTGTCGACTTTGCGCTTAATCCCTTGAAT
>JASHXO010000149.1 GCA_030043495.1 Candidatus Rhabdochlamydia sp. | reverse complement strand
ATACGTGCAATTGGGATTGGAATTATACATGCTCGCATTGCGGAAAAGATAAAAGTTAAAATGCTGTGATCAAGAAAATTAGACGATCAAAAAAATTTGCAATCGCGCTGCTTATTTTAATTTTTATTAGCAGCGCGTTTGCATTTTTCCCCAAAAAAAGCTCCCTCATTTCCAAAACACTAAGCAAAATGAGCCCGGATGAACACTATTTCTTAGCTACTTTTATGCGTGGCCTTTTATTTTCTGATGATTTTTCTTATCTTTTATTCGGAAGTAAGCCGATCGCTGCTGGTGCCTTTGAAAAGACGACCTCATTTTACTTCTCAAAACACTGCTTATCCCCAACAGAATTAAAAATGAGCAAAGGATTAGAAGTTTTCAAAAAAAATCAGCATTTGTTTTCTTCCAAAAATATCATTGTCCGCTTAAAAGAAGGAAACGATGCTTCATATGTTTTAATGATCAACAAAAAAAATCTTTTAAAGATACTTAACGAGAACATCAATGATTTCAAACAAGTCTTAGGCCCAAAGACAACTGTAGAACAACTTTTCACTCAAGTTACTCAAAATGACCACTTGTCGGATGTGATAAAAAATCATGAAGGGTTGCTCGGAATATTATTGGGATATGGAAGAAACAACGCCTGGCTATTTCATGAATATCGGAATCTATTTAACAAATTGAATCGATTTGAACCTCCTATGAAAAGGGATGCTTCTTTTGAAGAACGATTTAATGAGTTAGATCAAAAGACGGACTTTTCCAGCTATGATCCTCATGAATATAAATATATCTTAAAGAGTCCTAGAATTCCTTTACCTCATTTTAGGGTGGATCCCAACAGCGCGGAAACCAAAAAGCTTAAAGAACAATACGGAAAAGAACGAGAAGAGATGAAGAAGCTCTTTGCAAAGCAAAATTTTGTGGAAGCTACTTTTCGCCAATTGATGGATGAATAAGAAAGTGCATGACTTTAAGAGCATGTTTGCAAATTACCATAGTTCGCTTTTTGCAACTTTTTTCGCATCTTCTAACGCCGCCTCTTGCCCTACTTTACTTAAGTATGTGCTTCGAAGCAGCATTAAAACCTGCAAAAAAATTCATCAAAAATCAAGCTATGGGACTTTGTAAACATGCTCTAAGAGTTGCTCTGAGACTCTCATTTATGGATAAGTCTTTTTTCTCATTGTTCTATCTATCTTGGCAAAAACTTAATATTACTCTATCCTGTTTAGGTTGGAACAATGGACGGGTATGATTTTAGATCCACATTTTTTAAAGGAAGCCGGGGAAACTTACGGCGATTTCGTCGTTACCAAATGCCTTCTTCTTCCTGAGCTCAACTGTGTAATCCGGGAATTACAGCATTTGCCGAGCGGCGCTCAGATCATGCATATTGGCAATGACGATCCTGAAAATCTCTTTTGCCTTTCTTTCCAGACTTTCCCATCCAGTTCCAATGGCGTTGCGCATATTCTAGAACATACAGTTCTCTGCGGTTCTCGAAAATTTCCTGTCAAAGATCCTTTTTTTTCGATGAGTCGGCGCAGTTTGAACACGTTCATGAATGCCTTGACGGGCTCTGATTTCACTTGTTATCCGGCAGCATCCCAAGTCGAGAAAGACTTTTACAATCTGATGGAAGTCTATATCGATGCTGTCTTTCATCCTGAACTCAAAAGGCTGAGTTTTCTCCAGGAAGGGCATCGGCTTGAATTTGCCGATCCGAAAGATCCCATTACTCCTTTGGAGCACAAAGGAATTGTCTTCAATGAAATGAAAGGAAATCTCGCCTCTGCCGACACACGCTTATGGCATGTCTTGATGGCTAATCTCGTCCCCGACCTTCCTTATGCTTATAATTCAGGCGGCGATCCCAAAGAGATCCCCGATCTCACTTATGCGGAATTGGTCGCATTCCACGAGACTTATTATCATCCAAGTCGCTGTCTATTTTTCTTCTACGGGGATTTGCCCTTAAAAAAGCATCTTGACTTTATTTCAGAAAAAACACTCAAGAATGTTCCAAAATTGCTTCCCATCCCTCCCTTGCCCAGGCAAAAAAGATTCTCGGCTCCCCTCCAAAAAGAAATGCGCTATCCAGTTAGTGAAAGCGAGGATCTCTCCCACCGCACGATTGTCGCTTTTGGGTTTTTAACTGCGCCATTAGTTGATCAAGAGGAAGTTTTAGCCCTCACCGTGCTCGATTCCATTTTAATGGAAACAGATGCTTCGCTTTTGAAAGCGGCTCTTCTGGAAACAAAGCTGTGCATCCATGCCGATGCTTACATGGACCCAGAAATGAGCGAAGTGCCTTATGCGATCGTCTGCAAAGGATGCGACCCCGAAAATGTTGAGAAGCTAGGGGCTGCCTTGAAAAAAGCCTTGGCTTCGATTGCTGAGCAAGGCATTCCCTCTCATTTGATAGAGGCAGCCATTCACCAGCTGGAATTTAATCGACTTGAAATCACCGGCGACCATGCCCCTTTTGGATTGACCCTATTTATGCGCTCAGCCCTTGCAAAACAACACGGCTGCGATCCAGAAAATTCGCTCCTCGTTCATTCCTTATTTGAGAAACTGCTCACTAAAACTAAAGATCCGAACTATCTTCTAAATCTGATTAAAAAGCATTTTCTCAATAATCCGCACTCTGTGTGCCTCGTTATGCATCCAGATCCTCATCTTTCTTCTGAAGAAACCAAGCAGGAAAATCAACGTTTACAGGAAATTCGAAAATCGCTTTCGGAAAAAGCAATAGCGGAAATTATTAAACAAAGCCAAGATCTCGCCCTTTATCAGAAACAAACGGAACAACAGTCTTTGGACTGCCTGCCCAAAGTCACCCTTGCGGATGTTTCTCCAATCGTGCGCGATTTTCCTTTAAAACATCATACTCACGGCAATCTCAATATTTATCATCATGATTGTTTTACCAATCACATTGTCTATGCAGATTTGATCTTTGACCTTCCACACATCGACGATGCAGACTTGCCGTTCGTTCATTTGCTGACCTCGCTGATTCCTGAAATTGGCAGCGGAAGTCGTAACTATGTGCAAAATTTGGAATATATTCAGGCGCATACAGGTGGCATTGGCGCTTCTTGTGCCCTTCATCTTCAGACTGATGACACAAAAATGGCCAGGCCGTCTTTTAATCTGCGCGGAAAAGCTTTGCATCGCAAAATGGACAAATTATTTGCCCTCATACGCGATACACTGTTAAAGCCACGCTTTGATGAGAAAAAACGCATTGAAGAACTCGTGATGCAATTGCGAGACGCCCAGCTCAATCGCCTAAACCGCCAAGCGATGCGTTACGCCATCCAGCTAGCTTTGAGCGGATTTTCTCCTGCCTCCCACATTAACGAAGCTTGGTATGGATTGCGTTATTTTAAAGCAATTGAGCAATTGAGCAAAACCCTCCCAAAAAATCTGAACCAGCTCATCGACAAGCTGCTTTCTCTAAAAGAACAGTTGTTCACTTTTCACGATCCTCATCTCGTGCTTAGTTGTCCCAAAGAAACATTGCAAGAGATCCAGAACAACGGATTTTATGGGTTGGCAGACTTTGTCCCACAAGCTTCGTTTACTCCCTGGA